>CAKZNX010000187.1 GCA_937132045.1 uncultured bacterium | reverse complement strand
GCAATGACACTCGCTCGGCTCACCGGGAGGTTCGCCCTCCACACGGGTTCGCGGTGCAACCTTTGCGCCTGCAGAGGGTCTCTTTAGACGGACGCACGCGCGCCTAAAGAAGGAGGGCGAAGGCGTCTGCGCGAAGTGGTAACAGTGACCAGCTCCGCGAGGGCGTGCGCCAAACAAGGAGGCGTATTTTGCGAGTAGCCCGGTTTATCGCGACTGCGCTCGTGCTGTTGTCGCTTACGGCGGCGACGGCGAAGGAGTACGACCACCCGCTCATCGAGCAGACGTACCGCTTGCTGCCCAACGGCGACGCTGAGGTGGAGGAAATCCGCACCTTCCGTTTCTCCGGTTCGTTCAGCTGGGCGAACCTCAAACGCATCACAAAGGGGCAATACGGAAACTACGGCATCGAGTGGCTTGGCGTGTGGGACGCGGACTCCGGCGAGCCGCTCCGTTATTCCCGCTCTCTCGAAGGGGAATATGCCGTGCTGCGCTGGGAATATCAGGCGAAGGATACCACCCGCCGCTTCCGTTTGCGCTACCGCATCCGCGACGCCGTTCAGCGTTACCAGGACGTAGCGCAGTTCTACTGGAAGGCAATAGAAGACGAGCACGCGCCTCTGCAGAGGGTTCGCATCACCATCATTCCGCCTGCGCCAAGCCCCGAACTGTTCAAGGTGTTCGTGCACAGCAAGGCGCCCCCCGGCAGGCTGGATATTGCAGGCGATTTCTCACGAGCCACCGTCGAGCAGGCAGACATCCCTACCGACAGCTACGTGGAGGTCCGCGCGATGCTCGACCCAGCCATCTTCGCGTCCGCCTTGCAGCAGCCGGGCAAGCTCTACGAGGCGTTTCTCGAAGAGGAGCGTCGCTTCGCGGAACGCGAGCTGCGCAAAGCAGAGCGTCGCCGGCGAATAGAGAAAGTGATAGGCGCCCTGATACTTCTGGAGATACCCATCGTGCTGGTGCTGTGTAGTGGGCTTATCGGCTACCTGGTGGTCACCTACAACCGCTACGGGCGCGAGCCTGCCCTGCCCGATATCGAGTACGAGCGTGAACCGCCCCGCGACCTGCCCCCCGCGGTGGTGCCGAGCATCCTCACCCAGAGAGCGGCAAACCCAAATGAGGTGGTCAAAGGCTTCTCGGCGACGGTTCTGGAGGCGGCGCGTCTGGGCTACGTGCGCATCGAGGAGACCGAGAAGGCGGGGCAACTGGGGCTGGTGCGCAACACCGAGCGCCGTTACGTGCTCACGCCGGAGGGCAGAGCGGTGCTAACGGGTGAAGCCAGTCCCTCACTCGGTCGCAAAGGGCGCGTGCTGGAACCGTTCGAGAAACAGGCTCTCCGACTGCTCATCTTCGACGCAGGCGACGGCGAGTCGGTCACCGAGACCGAACTGAGGAAATGGGCAGAGAAGACTGAGGGCAGTAAAACGCGCATGTTACGCTTCGTGGAGTCGTGGGGCAAACAGATGCGCCGGTGGTTCGAGAGAACGTACTTCCGGCTGGACGACCCCGCCAGCGAGAAGGCACGCCATCGTTTCCTCATCGTGCTGCTGATTGTGGGTGGGATCGGTACGGTGCTGCTCTTACCATTGAGCCTCTTCACCCTGACGCCTCTGAGTGTGATACTGGCAATCATCGGCGCGACATCGCTTTCTCGACGCAGCCCGGAGGCGGCGCGTGAGGTTCAGCGCTGGGATGCGTTCAAGCGGTTCATGACGGACTTTTCCGCCATGCGCGAGGCAGGACCGGAGCTACTGCCTCTGTGGGAGCGGTATCTGGTGTACGCGGTATCGCTGGGCGTGGCGGATAAGTTTCTGCGCCACCTCGCCAACCTGGTAGAGGAGCGCAGCTACGCGATGACACAGCCTAACTGGTATGTCAGCAGCTCGGCAAAGGGTTTCTCGGCAGACTCGATGGCGGGCATGACCAGCTTCGTGCAGAACCTGCAAAACCTCACCAGCGCGTTGTCCTCCAGCACCAGCAGTGGAGGCGGGTTCAGCAGTGGTGGCGGTGGCGGAGGCGGGGGAGGGAGCAGCAGCGCAGGATAGCAAGGAGGGGACGTCATCGTGTGGATGGCGATTGTGGTGCTGATACTTATCGTGTGGGCTGTGGTGACCTACAACAGACTGGTCACCTATCGTAACCGCGTGGAGAACGCGCGGGCACAGGTCGACGTGCAGCTGAAAAGGCGCTACGACCTGATCCCTCGACTGGTGGAGACCGTGCGCGGCTACACTCAGCACGAAGAGCGCATCTTCGAGCGGATTGCCGAGCTGCGCGCGCAGGCGTTGCAGGCGATGTCGCCCCAGCAGCAGGAGGCGCTGGAAGGGGAGGTCAAAAGCAGTCTCGGCAGTCTGCTCGCTCTGGCAGAAGCATACCCTGAACTGAAGGCGAACACAAACTACCTGCAGTTACAGGAGGAGCTGAGCGACACCGAGGACAAAATCCGCTACGCCCGCCAGTTCTACAACGACACAGTGATGCGCTATAACGTAGCAATCGGGCAGTTTCCCACCCTCCTGCTGGCGCCGGTGCTGGGTTTCCGCCCACAACCGCTGTTCACGCTGGACGAGGCGGCAGGCGAGCGGGAAGTGCCGCGGTAGAAGGCGGTCTCGCCGCGTCAGTACTTCGGCACGGTGGGGTCCACCTCATCAGACCACTGCAGGATACCGCCCTGCAGGTTCTTCACCCTGCGGAAGCCGGCTGCCTTCAGGAAAGCCACAATCTGCGCGCTGCGTTTGCCCGAACGACAGTAAACCACCATCTCCCGCGCCGAGTCCAGCTCGTGCATGCGCGCTGGCACGGTATTCATCGGGATCAGAGTGGCGCCTCCCAGATGGCAGATGTTCCACTCTACCGGCTCGCGCACGTCCAGCAGGAAGATGTCGCCGCCAGCGTCCAGACGGCGCTTCAATTCGGCAGGAGTAATCTCCTCCACCGCCTGCGTCGGTGCTTGCTCCTCACCGCGAACCCCGCAGAACTCCTCGTAGTCTATCAG
This sequence comes from uncultured bacterium, assembly GCA_937132045.1. Classification (GTDB taxonomy): domain Bacteria; phylum Armatimonadota; class HRBIN16; order HRBIN16; family HRBIN16; genus HRBIN16. The sequence goes on along the minus strand of CAKZNX010000187.1, from coordinate 16,593 downwards.
CTCGCGGATGATGGGGTTCTCACCGCACACCGGACAGTTCGGGTTCCTGCGCAACTTAAGCTCCCGAAACTGCATCTTCAGTGCGTTGAACAGCAGTAACCGCCCCACCAGCGGCTCGCCCTTGCCCAGAATCAGCTTGATGGTCTCCATCGCCTGAATGGTGCCGATGACGCCGGGAAGCACACCCAGCACGCCCCCTTCCGCGCAGCTAGGTACCAGCCCGGGCGGCGGTGGCTCCGGGTAGAGGCACCGGTAGCACGGTCCGTCCTTCGCCCCAAACACCGATGCCTGTCCCTCGAACCGGAAGATGGAGCCGTAGACATTCGGCTTGCCCAGCAAGGCGCACGCATCGTTGACGAGGTAACGGGTAGCGAAGTTATCGGTTCCGTCCACAATGATGTCGTAATCGGCGAAGATTTCCAGCGCATTCTCGCGGGTGAGGCGCGTTTCATAGGTGCGCACGTCGACGTTGGGGTTCATCGACTGCAGACGCTCCTTTGCCACCTGCAGTTTGGGGCGTCCGACGTCCCCCGTGGTGTAGAGCACCTGTCGTTGCAGGTTCGTGAAGTCCACCACGTCAAAGTCCACCAGCCCAATGGTGCCCACTCCTGCCGCTGCAAGGTAGAGCGCCAACGGTGAGCCTAACCCGCCCGCTCCCACGCACAGCACCTTCGCCGCTTTCAGCTTGAGCTGTCCCTCCATCGCCACATCCGGCAGGATGAGATGTCGGCTGTAGCGCAGGATCTCCTCGTTGGTCAGCGCCACCGACTCCGCCACCGACGGGCTTCCGCCAGCGATGGAGGGCACAATCATCAGCGTATCGCCCTCTTTCACAGGCGTCTCCAGCCCCTGCAGGTAACGGGTATCCTCATCGCCCAGGTACACGTTGACGAAGGAGCGCAGTTTGCCCTGCTCATTGTAGAGGTGCTTGCGCAGGTCGGGGTGCGTCTCCACCAGCTGCTGAAGCGCCTCACCCACCGTTGTGGCGCCGTGTACCTGCGCCTCGCTCTGGTTACCTGTGTAGCTCTGCAGGGCACTCGGTATCAGAATGGTTATTGCCATGCGTTCGTTCACCTCGTTGTAATGGATTCTTCACCTGACAACTGCATTCTCTGCACGAGAGGACTTCCTCACACTGTCACGACATCTACATCCCGCGTATCTGCACCTGTTCCCGTTCGAAATCGCTGCGGTCTTCCAGCAGTCTCCAGCAATGCATCTCCGCAGGCTTGCCTTTCTGCACGGAGATGATGAGATACGAGTACCATGGCAGGGCGTTCTCCCTGTCGTAGTCGCTGGGGCGAGCAGGGTGGTCGGGATGCGAATGGTAGAACCCCAGCACCTTAAGCCCCTGCTCCTGCGCCTGTCGCTCGAGCGCCATCATCTGCTGAGGCGTGATGAGGAAGCGACGCTCGCGGTTCTCGGTCTGTTCGTTGGGGATGGGCAGGATCTGCTCCACCCAGCGCACATCATCACCTACCACCTGTCCCAGAAACGCCCCACAGCACTCGTGAGGGTACTCCTGCCGGGCGTGCTGGCGCATCTGGGAAACCTGTTCTGGACTAATCGACAGCATCACCCTTCCTCCTCCCACAGAGAATCACTGATATATCGGCTACCTCCATCGGGCGCCAGTACCACCACCACACCGCTGGTGATGCTCTCGGCTATTTTCAACGCGCAGCAGATTGCCCCTGCCGCCGAAATGCCCACAAAAAGCCCCTCCTCACGGACGAGAGTGCGCGCCATCGCGTGCGCGGACTCTGTGGACACCTCCATTACCTCGTCGGGCACGGTCGGGTCGTAGATGCCCGGCACCAGCGCGGTCTGCAGGTGCTTGAGCCCCTCCAGACCATGAAACGGGCTATCGGGCTGGACGGCAATCAGGCGCACGCTGGGGTTGTACTCCTTCAGGCGTCTGCCGGTGCCCATCAGCGTGCCCGTGGTGCCCATCCCTGCAATGAAATGCGTCACCTGCCCTTCGGTCTGTTCCCAGATTTCCACACCCGTGCCATGGTAGTGCGCTTGCCAGTTGGCGGGGTTGTTGTACTGGTCGGGATAAAAGTAGCGGTCGGGGTCTGCCGACACAATCTCCTGCACCTTGCGAATAGCGCCGTCGGTTTGCTCACGCGGGTCGGTGAGGATGAGTTCGGCGCCGAAGGCACGCAGGATGCGCTTGCGCTCGGCGTTGGCGTTGGCTGGCAGACACAGTTGCACCCGGTAGCCGCGCGCCGCACCGATCATGGCGTAGGCGATACCGGTGTTGCCCGAGGTGGCGTCAATGAGTATTTTGTCGGGCGTCAGAAGCCCCTGCTCTTCCGCCACGCGGATCATGTTCCAGGCAGGGCGGTCTTTGACCGAGCCGCCGGGATTGAACCATTCCGCCTTCACCAGCACCTGCAGCGCCGGCGACAGATGCTGAGTCACCCTTCGCAGGCGAATGAGAGGCGTGTTGCCGATAAGCGACTCTACCGTCGCCTCGCCGCGCTGTCCCTCCATTGCCCTGATAGCAGGTACGCACAAGCTCATCCAGCATCCTCTTAGTGTGGCTAAATCTGATAAGAAGTATACCCTTAGTCAGGAATAGGATGCAAGGGCGAGCTACCAGTCCTGCGTGATGGGCTTGTTCCAGTTGGGGTGATCGGGTGTGAGGTCGCGTGCCCAGTTGCGATAGGTAATAGCCCCCAGTGGCGCCCAGCGCGTATGACCGTCCACAAACACCATGTTGATACCCCCACCATGCCAGTCGGTGCGCATGGTGCAATCGCCCTGATAACAGCCTCTGCCAATACGATCCCAAACGAAGCTGCTGCAGCCTCCGGTGCAGTTACTGCAGTTGTAGATGCAATCCATCCACGGGTTGTAGCTGTCTGCGAATACCACCAGCTCTGAGGAGCGTTCAATCCGTGCGAGGGGTATATCCATCACCTCGTAGTTGGAAGTGTAACTGCCCTGTCGGGGACGATGCGTATCCAGCGCCGGGTTGGTGGTGCTGTAATCCCATCCCAACTTCGTCGGACAGACAAATATCTGCTCGCTCTTGATGTAGGGCAACAGCGCCCAGAGTGCCGTATAACGTTTGCCATCGGGGCTTCGTCCCGTGTTCTTATCAGCAAAGCGGGTGTAGGCGCCTCCGGGGGTGCGTTCGTCCCAATCCTGGGCATAGATCAACCAAGCCTGAGCCAGCTGGCGCACGTTGGAGGCGCAGGTAACTTTCCTACCGGACTCGCGTGCTCTGAAGACGACTGGGAGTATCAACGCCACAAGCAAAGCAATAATGGCGATGACAACCAGCAGCTCCATCAGAGTGAATGCATAACGCTTCATTACCAGTCCCTCCTGTTCCACGCAAAAACGATGTCTTCCTCTCCTTTGTGGTAAGGTCATCTCGGCACTAATTGATCTGGATACGAACAACATCGGACGAGAATTGCACATGGAACTCACGTCCACAGTCTTTCAGCATGGATGTTACATCGGTCATGATACGGAGCGAATGCACCGACATCTCCGAGGCTGTGGCTGCTGTCTTAGCGCTGGTCAGGAACAGCCAGTATCCCGTGTCGAATACCCGTTCCGTAATGCGCTGGCGTTCTGCAGGAGGCACGCGCTTTCCGAAGCAGAGTTCCACCCGGATTGCAGACCGCCAGTCCTTCTTCCACAGTTCACGGGCGATGAGATTAAACTTGAGCGGGTCTACCACGACATAGTCTGCTGATTCACCGCCTTTCCACCCGACCGGGCGTGAGCCGGGCACCACGTAGAAGTTCAAACGTTTCTTGCGTACACGGGTTAGCCAGCTGAGGTGCTCGGGCAACGATACCTCCTGCTTCGCTGAGACAATCGCCATCAATATCTGGCGCTGACGCCATATCCGCCCCCACTCGCCGCCAGACGGGGAATAACTTACCCAGAGGTCAATCAGTTCATCGGCAGATAGACGGCGCCAGCCACGAGTGTATGAGACCGCACCGGTTTGCGTATGCAGAGTAGTGGTTTCCGGAATGAATACTCGCAATCGGGTTGCTTGCGCGCACAAAGCCGCCAAATCCTCTACAGAACACGTGCGGACCGTCGGCACAGGCAAACCCAGCCCGTACCGTACCACCCCTGCAGCCAGTTCCCTGCATGGACCGGAGCCACAAAGGTTCGCCAGCGTTGGAGCTGGAGTGGTCGTGTCGTCAGCAATCAGCACCTGCACGGGTATCTGCACCACATCTGCAAAGTCCTTTCCCACCTGTATCCACAGCAGCGACACCAGCCTTTTCCCGCCCGAATGCAGCTTTTCAAACACCAGCACCAGTTCACGCTGGAGATGGGCGTCAGAGGTCGGTGCCTGCACGCGCGTAGCAATAACAGTTCCGTAGTGCAGGCACAACACCGCAAGTACCGAAAGCATGCACAACACCCGCCAGCTGAAAGGGTGGTATCTCTTCATCGTGGACCATTCCCCTCGTTACACCGGATGCTCAGCCTCACTGGCTCAAACAGGCTGTGAAGAAAATCCAGCGAGGTCGCCAGAGTGGCATTACGCAACGCGATGGTTCGGCGCCAGTCCACCCCGTCAGCAGGCGGAGCCGACACCCATCCAGCCAGAACAGCGCTCTCCTGCACACTCAAAGAAGACGCGGGTTTTCTGAAGTAGAACTCTGCCAGCCTCGTCATACTGGATCGGTCTGGCGGCATTGCCAGAGCGACAGCGTGGTGCAGATAGAGTTGCAGGATTTGTTCCTTCGTCATTATCCGTTCGGCATGCAGGGCGAGAATGAATTCAATCCCTTTGCGCATCAGGCTCCGCTTGCTTCCGTAATCTTCACGCAGAACGGTAGCCCGTACCATCTGCTGGGTAATCGTGCTGCCTCCTTGCGCCATTTGCAGCGTTCGCACATTCGTGCGTAACGCTCGGTGCAAGCCGCGCCAATCTACTCCATGATGAGTCCAGAAGTTGCGATCTTCACGCAGAATCAGCAGCTGCACCAGTGTGGGGTTGTACTGGTCCAGCGCTGGCACACGACTGGACGCGACACGTTCCAGTTCGGGGAAATACATCCACGCCCGCACTGCGATATACCCCACCGTGAGGGCAATCGCCACACCGATTGTTGCACCGATGATCAGCACCTTTCTCGGCGAATATCGTCGCCAGTTAACGGCTGAAGGGGCGGTCACGGAGGAGCGCGCCGCCAGAAGCATCCACCACTGCAGGAACAGGAAGGTTGCGGTCAGGCGTTCTGCAATCAGTGCCGGAGTGTCCGCAATTCCAGCAAGCAACAGGGATACCACTGAAGCTCTCAAACTTAAGCATTCTGGAGCGAGACTACCGTTGCTGAACACAGCCCGCACCAGCAGAAGCAGGTATAGCAGTCCGGGTAGCCCGTATATAGCCAGCATGGCTATCGGCAGGTTTTTGGGTTCCACATTGATGGCACCTACAGCAAGAAGCCGAATATCATTCAGTCCGCCTTGAACATTCTGGTAGTTCGCTACACCGCTTCCCAGTGCATGTGTAACGAAAGCCACCTGAAGACCTGCCTGCCACAGCATGGGGCGCGCCTGCGCGCTGCGGTCGTAGAAGGCTGGCAGGTTGGTCTGCGCCTGTCGGACGAACCAGCCGATACTCAGCGGGAGAAGCATCACCACCAGCACCACCGCGCATCGCCGCGCATCGGGACGCAATCTGTATACCAGCCACAGCGCCGTTCCCAGCGCTGCCAGCATCCCTGCCCTGTTGCCGGATGCCGCGAGGGCTAAACAGAATAGCCCCAAAAGCGCGGTGAACACGCCGAGCGTCCTCTTTGGTGCTTGCAGAGCCAGTGTGGTGCAAACGACTGCGGCGAACATCGGCAGGGGGTAGAAGCTGTTCGGACTATCTAAACCACCGCTCACACGCTCGCTGAAGCGCCATTCAGCAACAGACGCCACCGCCTGAAGAGCGAGCGCGCCCAAAATGAGCCTGACAGCAAACGCAGATGGGAGTTTCGTTGCCAGCAAGCTGGCGCTGATGGCACACAGCCAGCAAAACAGCAATCCATTGACAGCACGAAGGGGATAGTCCGGGTGCCGGGAGAACAAACCATCCCATACAAGCAAGAGCGGAAACGCCGCCGTCACCCGTCCCACCGCGCTGGCAGGGTCGGCTCCCATTCTGGGAAGCAGCCACAATACGGCAAGCGAAATACTTGCCCATAACACAAAATAGGTGATGTAACTCTCTGATAACGCCTCGACGGGAACCGGCGATCGTTGTGAAACCCATTTCCCGATGCCAGTTGCCGGAGCAAGCCATCCCAGTTGCAGAACAGCCAGTATCGCCAGCACCGCCGTTGCTGCAGGGTAGCTCAGGGTACCACCAGCGCGCTCAGTGGAACCACGTATACCGTCCGATTGCCGATGCGACACTGCAGGTTCGCCCTCACTTCTCCGGTTTGTCTCGGGGTGAGTTCAACATGTATCAGCCACTCATTGTCGCCAGCGTGCTCGGCACGAGCGCTGAAACACGGATGGTTGACCAGCACTTCGGGCTGTGCGCGGAGGGTCTGCTGTACTCGTATTCGAACCCGCTTGACCACCCTGTCGCTGTTTGCGGGCACAAGCCCGAAGAAAAGGCGCGGGGGCTGAACCGCTACTGCGGAAACGACTTCGCCTGCCACCTCGATGTAGGCATCTTTTGTCTGTCCTCCTGTGCGATACAGGCACGGCAGGTCAAGCTGGAACGACCCCTCAGGTGCTCCCGGAAGTGCCTGTAGACAAAGATACAGTGACGAGCCTGACCGTTTCAGACGCGCTTGCATCCACTCGACGTCAGACTGAACCCGCGCAAACACCACGCCGGGGATAGCGCTTACGAGCTTACAGCACACCTCTTCCGTACGCTCCACATCTGCTACCCGAGGCAGAGCAGGCACCCGCAGCAGTCCTTCGGGCGCGTTGACAAGACTCTCGTACACCCTGCCTGAAACCTGCAACATGGCGACGGGTACCTCGATGTTGGGCACGTAGGCGAACACAGCTCCACGATAGAGCTCCTCAATCCGTGTCTCCACACGGAGGCGAATGGGAATGCACTCGTGCGCACGAATGTAGCGTCGCGGAGTGCCCTCAACATAAACGCCACAGCAAGCGGAAAGGCGAGCTGACATCGGTGTCCCGGACCTGTTGCACAGCATCGCCTCGAGCTCATGAACCCCAGCCAGATCGGGCGAAAGCGCGTAGCTGGATGGTTCGAAAACAAGGTGCCACTCGTAGCGGTAGGCGGCAGTCCACGGCGACTTCGGCACCCACCATCCACCGACGGCAATAGCACCGACGCCCGCCATGAACAGGAGCCATCTATGAGAAAAACGACGATACATAGTTAGCCCTGTACTGTTCCTCGCCTCCGCCGCAGTAGCCATATTCCTGCCGCGGAGATGACTGCCACCACCAGACCCACCCAGATCAATGTCCACGGTATCGCCGGCTTCACCATGTATACTCTTTCCTCGTCCATGACTTCGGTTCCCAGCGGAAAGGCGTAGCGGAAACGTTCAGGAGGAATCGGCTCATTGATGGATGTTACCTTCAGGGTAGCCGTCTCCCGGAGCGCAACCTGCCTGCTTCCACCCCGGGTTGTTGCCAATTCCACGCGGTATCCGTTCGGTATCCAGACGTCGCGATACCATGTCCACGCCGTTATCTCAAACACTACCTCATTTCCAGTATCATCGTCCCGCATGGTGAAGCGAATCGGGATAAACCGGTTACGCTCCAGCTGGAACACCACTGCCTGTGGTTGCAGTTTCAGCCTGTCCTGACCGTTCTCAACCACCCTCAACACGTATCGATCCTTGCCGTCGGCAGTATCGGCTTTCAGAAGTTCAGGGAAGCGCAGGTAACTGCCGTAATACGGTTCCATCGTCCTCCAGTGCCCTCCAGCAAGCGGGCTGCGCCAGAAATGAGGCAGCTCAAACGGGTATGCGAGTGAAAAGGCGTTTTCGCAGCTCGGCAAATCAGGGTTTTTTCCGGGACGGTTGACCAAGCCAGTCTTGTTCGGACCAATGTAGCAGTAATATTTGACGCCATCAAAACTGTAGGCGAATCTTTCTCCCGTCTCAAGGTCGTACACCCACTGAAACAGCTTGCCGTCCCGCCACACTCTGCATCTGGATGTTCCACTGCGCGCGATGCGCAGGAATCCTGGCTCGTGCTGTACCGCCACTTGAAGCTTGTATGACCTCACCGTCTCCTGAAAGTCTGCGTCCAGCTGTTGCCACGACTCCAGCAGAAGGAGTGGCGTGGGCACGCTCTGCTGAGCCCACGCCACGCACTGAAACAACACGGCAACCGATATCGACAGGATCAAGACTGGTCTCACCGCGATCCCTCTGGCCTACCTGCACGAAATTTGGTAACCGGGTGCCCAAGAAGCCGGTCGTCCTGCGCAGTTGGGTCCCCAGAAAACTTGGTAGTAACCGCACAGAACTGCGAACTCCGTGCAGGTGTGCTTCCAATTGCTAGAAGGACGGCACACATAGAGGTAGCTACCGAGCGCGTCGAACCTGCCGCTGCCGAATCCTCCACAGAACCAAAAGTTTGGGAACTGCACGCATCCAAATACTGCAGTGGTGCACTGCTGTGCCTTGCAGCGGTAGAAGTCGTTTGAGCAAAAACTAGCTCGAATCGTTCGCGTTGGAGGCGGCTCGGGAACTGGGTTCATAGATGCCCAGCCCACAGCTACTGCACTGAGAATGCATACCACCAGCACAGTCGAATACTCCACAAGGTGATTGCGGAAAAACCACATTTCGGTTACCCTCCTGTAGCAGTTGTTACTGCTACCATTATATTACGTCCCCCCCGCGCGTCAATAGCACTTTTGTGCCAGTTTTCTGGTACTTTGCGGCTGTGCACCACTTCCACCAAGCCGAGGGCGTGAGCCAGACAGACCAGCTGCGCACAGTTCCTCACTCCCAGACGCCGCCGTGCCTCCCGCAGGTGGTTTTTCATCGTGTTCACCGAACACCCTCGCCTCTGGGCTGCCTGCCTCATGCTACCGCAGTCCACATACGCCTGCAAACACTCCCTTTGCGCTGAGGTGAGGACGGGGTGCACTGCCACAATCGCCTCTGCAGGCAGTGTACTGACAACGTGGAAGCCTTGCTGATGCAGACATCGTATTGCCTGCTCACGCAAAGATGCATCATGACAGAGCACCAGTACGCGATACATCCTGCACACTACTCTTATCGACCTTTGCTTATATTGTAATATGAGGTATGCAGGATGTCAATGAGGACAGAGGGTGTTTGAGGAAAATGCGGATGTGGCGTTCGCGCGCTGAAGCAGTCTGCTCGGGGGATTGCTTCGTCGCTTACGCGCCGCGCAATGACACGAGGGGCGAGGGGGATTGCTTCGTCGCTTGCGCGCCGCGCAATGACACGAGGACGGTGTCATGGCAAAACTGCGCCTCGCCCCGCGTCGGGGAGAGGTCGGGAGAGGGGTTTGACAAGGCTAACACCGCGTTTATGAGGACAAAAACCGTTAACTGCTCAATGCAGAGTCAGTTGCTCCACATCGCGCAGGAACGTTTCTGCCTCCTCCACACTGCGGAAGCCTTCCCCGACTGTCAACCACACGCCTTTCACACCAACGGCTTCCAGCAGGCTCAGCGCATCCTCTGCGCTTTCCGCCAGCACCTGCACGCTCTTGCCCGCCTGCAGGCATCGGCGGTAGACCTCTATCCACCGCGAGGCGGGTCCCTGCCCCGCTCCGTACACCCACTGTATCGCGTGCAGGTTGGGTATCTCCAGCAGGAGGTCGAGGTGCTTCAGTGCGCCCACGCCATCCAGATGGAAGATACTGCGCTCCAGCGGTTCCATTTCCAGAAGGATGTCGGGCAGGATCATCTCGCGCGCCATCTCCGGCGAAACCATAATCCAGAAGTCGCAGCTGGGCACGTAGAAAGGTCCCTCATGGTAGGCAGTGGTCCACGTGGTGCAGCCGAAGCCCGCATCTGCCACCCGACGGTAACTGCGCTCAAATGCCTGCACGAACACCTTTGCCGCGTGCCTGTCCGCCTGTATCACAAGGTCGGGACAATCGATCATGTCCATGCACAGCCGCTGTGGGTCTCGTAGCGCAGCGAGGATGTCGTAGTTGCCGTGCAGGTCGGTGATACCGACGATGTATCGCCCCTCGCACCGTTCGATCGCGTAGTCCGTCATCTGCTCGATGGTCTGCCAGTAGGGGTTGTCGAAGTTCGGTTCGGTCTGCAGGATACGGTGCCATTCCTGCGCCTCGTGCACGATGGGAACAGACCAGCTGGTGGTTTCGGAGAACTCGAGCTCGCATCCGAACAGCGTGGCAGTAATCTCCGGACCGAGATTGGGAAAGAAGATGGGAAACGAGTCACCCACGTAGTCGTGCCGTTGCATCGATGCGATGGCGCTCTCCACGGCGAACTCCACAGCCATCCAGCGCTCGCGCAGGGAAGCGTGCTGTTTCGCCGGACCTGTGTAAGGGCGGGACGGGAGCACGTGCAGACTGACGGGTGGGCGGTCGAGGATTTCACCCTGCCACCATGCGGCAAAACGCTCAATGGTCTTATCGAAGTCGGGCTTCCACGCCAGCTCCCCAATCATTCCCGCTTCCTCCACCGTCTGGACTGTTTCACCAGCTCGTCCGCCTCTTCGGGCGAGCTGACCCAGGTGCTGATCATCACTCCGCGCGTGCCCAACGTCTCCACCAGCGGTTGAACGCTTTCCGGGGTGACGCCGAGCGCTAGGATACCCTTGCCTGCCCCCAACGCCTTCTGGTAGAGCGGATACCAGACGGGGTCTCCTGCGTGCGGCTGCCCTGCACCCGGCGTCCACTGGATGGCGTTCAGTTTGGGGATGGTGCACAGCGCGTCGAGGTGCTTGATCGCGTTCACGCCGTCCAGGTGGTAGATGGTGTTGTCCAGCCGCTCGCACTGCTGTTGCAGATAGGGCAGGACGAACTCATTGAATGTCTCCGGACTGATCATGCACGACATATCGCACTGCAATTTGGCGGTGCGTCCCAACCCCCAGATGTTGAACGCCGAGAAGACCGTTCCGCCGTCTTCATCTCGAATAATGTGTGCGAAGGCGTCGTAGTAGTCGAAGTAGCGTTCCAGAATATCGCGCTGCAGGCGGTGCACATGTTCGGGTTGGTCTACCAGATCGGTGAGCAGTTCCAGACTGCCCCGGAGGGAGGCAAGTGTATCCAGGTTCTCCACGAGGTCGGGGAAGCTCACCAGCGCCTTCCCTTTGAAGTGCTCCATCCCCTGCCGCGCCATCTCGGTGTTGATGTTCCAGTACTTCTCGTCGGGATTGTAAGTGGGTATCTGCGCCGTGGTGATGTCATCGAAGGCTTGTCCATACCACACGGTGTTGTGGTCGAACGTGGGCGGACTGCCCAGATGGATTGCCAGACTACCGGGTCCCAGGTTGGTGTCGAACCAGGGGAAGCTGTCGCCAGCATGGTACGTATGCGCCAGTTGCCACTCGGTGGACACGATGCGATACTCGGTGTCCAGCCACCGCTCTTCAGGGGTAGGGTCGGACTTTGGCGCGGGGACGTGCACCACCGGCTTCTGCAGTGGGGCATGTACGATGAGCAGAGGTCCTTGCATCTCCTCGCGTGCCCACCATGCCATGTAACGCTCCTTTACCTTGTCCCAATCGGGCTTGTATAGCAGCGACACCCTTGATTGCCTCCTGTGTGCTTACTGGCGTCCTTTTCGGTGCAGGAAGGCGCACTTCCTTGCACTTAGCAGGTTTTCGGCTTGGAGGGGGCTAACCTGTTGACCAGTATGCGCGAGCAGGAGAGAGAACAGACGAGATGAAACGGCACGTGCTTTTCGCGATAGTGGCAACTCTGGCAACAGCGTGTATCGCTCACGCCCAGGTCATCCGGGAGTGTCTCGTGCTGCCGGTGGAAGGCGGGATGGCTCGAACGGTGGTGTACACCGACCCTGTTCAGGCTCTGCTGGTCTCAGGAGCATGGAAAGCGCCCACGGCAGGCGACGCTGTGACCTTCCCCGACGGCTCCACACGCCAGTGGCGGGCAGTCAGCGCCAACGCCGAGGGCTGGTTCGAGCACCCTGCCCTTCGCAACGGGTACGCCTTCGCGAAGGTGTCTTCTCAACGCGAGCGGGTGATGCTGCTGGAAGCGCAGGGCAACGTGATGGTCACGGTCAACGGCGAGCCGCGCGTGGGCGATGTGTACGGTCACGGTTACGTGGCTGTACCGGTCCTGCTGAAGTCGGGCGAAAACGAATTGCTGTTTCGCTGCAGCCGACTGGGCAGGCTCAGCGCGAAGCTGTCTGCGCCTCCTGCCGACGTGTTTGTGGACGTGCGCGACGCCACCCTGCCCGACCTGGTGGTGGGCGAGGATGTGGACCTGTGGCTGGGTATCGTGGTGGTGAATGCTACCAACCAGCCGCAAAAAGGACTGTTTATCTCGGCAGGACCGGAGGGCGCACGCGCCACCGAAAGCGCTGTGCCGGAACTGCCCGCGCTGGGCATCCGCAAGGTGCCGGTTCGTCTGCGCGGCGGCGAACCCCGTTCCGCAGGCACGGTGAGGGTGGACCTGCGCCTTCTTCGCAAAGAAGGCAAGCAGACCTTCACCGAGCACACCGCGCAGATTACCCTTCGCATCCGCGAGCCGCACGAGTCTCAGAAGCGTACCTTCATCAGCCAGATCGATGGAAGCGTGCAGTACTACGCGGTCCTACCCGCGCAGAGACTGAACAGAGAGGCGCCGGCTCTGGTGCTCACCCTGCACGGGGCGGGTGTGGAGGCGATCGGTCAGGCAGATGCCTACTCGCCCAAAACGTGGGCGACGCTGGTGGCGCCCACCAACCGGCGTCCATACGGCTTCAACTGGGAAGACTGGGGGCGGCTGGATGCACTGGAGGTGCTCGAGCTCGCGCAGAAACAGTGGCGCACCGACCCCTACCGGGTGTATCTGACCGGGCACTCGATGGGCGGACACGGAACTTGGCAATTAGGGCTAACGCACCCCGACCGTTTTGGTGCCATTGCCCCTTGCGCGGGATGGGTGAGTATCTGGACCTATGGCACCAGCGCGCGGCTCGGGCAGCGCGAGTCTCCTGCCGACGAGAGTGCTGGCTCACTGGAGGTGTTTCTCCAGCGCTGTGCCTCGCCAAGCGACACGCTGGGACTGGTGCGCAACAGCTTGTGGCATGGCATCTACGTCCTGCACGGCGATGCGGATGATGTCGTGCCGGTGACGGAGTCGCGGATGATGCGCGATGCGCTGAGCAGGTTCCATCGGGACTTCGAGTATTACGAACAGCCAGGCGCCGGGCACTGGTGGGACATCTCCGATGAACCGGGCGCAGACTGCGTGGACTGGGCGCCCATCTTCGATTTTTTTGCCAGGCACCGCCTGCCCACCCGCGACAGCGTGCGCCGCGTGGAGTTCATCACGATGAGCCCGGGCGTCTCCGCCTCCTGTCACTGGGTGAGCATCGAGATGCAGGAACAGCAGATGAAACCCAGCTCGGTAAGCCTGCGCTACGACCCAGGCAGGCGTCGGTTCGTGGGCAACACCGTCAACGTCGCACGGCTCGTGCTGAAGGTAGACCACATCAAGCCGGGCGCGCCTGTCAGCGTGGAACTGGACGGGCAGACCATCGGCAACATCTCGTACCCAGCGCGTGAACGGCAAATCTGGCTGGTGAAACAGGGAGGACAGTGGCGGCTTGGCGCGGCGCCCTCTGCCAACCTCAAATCGCCTCAGCGGTATGGCGGTTTCAAGAGTGCCTTCACCAACCGCCCGGTGCTGGTGTACGGCACGAAGGGCACGCCCGAAGAGAACGCCTGGGCGTTCGCTAAAGCCCGCTACGACTCTGAGCAGTTCTGGTATCGCGGCAACGCTACCTTCGACGTGATTGCCGATGTGGACTTCCAGCCGGAACGCTACCGTGACCGCAACGTCGTGCTGTACGGTAACGCCGAGACCAACGCGGCATGGGCGCAGTTGCTTGGCGACAGCCCGGTGCAGGTGCATCGCGGAGCGGTAAAGGCTGGCGAACAGGAGCTGAATGGAGAAGGGCTTGCCTGCCTGCTCGTACGACCGCGCCCCGGCTCGCCGACGGCGGTGGTGGCTGCCGTGGCTGGCACGGGCGTTGCCGGGATGCGCCTGACCGACCGCCTGCCCTACTTCACCGCCGGCGCAGGACTCCCCGACTGCCTCGTGCTGTCCGCCGACATGCTCACCAGGGGAATGGACGGCGTGCTCGCAGGTGGATTCTTCGGTGAAGACTGGGGTCTGACAACCGGCGAGTTCGTCTGGCGATAGTTCTCCAAGTGTGGAGGAGAGCCTCGTGGCGAGACGGGTCTTCCTCCACGCTCTCTCAATCGCATTCGTTACCCGAACGCAGCTCCACGCCTCTCTGGAAAACCGCTCTCAGCATCTCCCGCGTGAGTTTACCGGTGAAGGTGTTCTGCTGGCTCGGGTGATAACTGCACAGCATCCAGCGCCCACCGGGAAGCGCGAGTTCCGCGCCGTGTGCAAAGTCCGACGCCTTCAAAGAATGCTCGATGCCCACGTCCCTCAGCGCGCGCAGGCTCCAATCAAACGCCACCCGCCCCATCGCTACCATCACCCTCCAGCCATCCGCACAGCGAAAGGTCGCCCTGAGCCAGTGCTGGCAGTTCAACAGCTCCTCGCGGGTGGGTTTGTTGGCGGGAGGCGCACAGTGCGCCACGGCGGTAATCAGCACGTCGTTCAGCTGCAGTCCGTCGTCGCGGTGGACGCTATCGGGCTGGTTCGCCAGACCTGCCTCATACAGCGCCCGAAAGAGCCAGTTGCCGCTCTCGTCGCCGGTGAAGATGCGTCCGGTACGGTTGCCGCCATGCGCCGCGGGCGCCAGCCCTACCACCACGATGCGCGCTTGCGGGTCGCCGAAGTTGGGCACGGGTTTGCCCCAGTACTCCCAATCACGGTAGGCACGCCGTTTGTTCTGCGCCACCTGCCGGATGTATTCTGTCAGTCGCGGGCACCTCTCGCAGGCGGTAATGGCAACGTTCAGTTTGCGCAGACACCTGCCCCCGTCGCCTAACAAGGCTGTACCTCCACGACATCCAGCAATGCGTGGATCTGCTCTGCCGTGCCGATGTCGGAGCCGTCGGTCATGGCGGTGGCGGCGCCTGCTGCAGTGCCCCAGCGAATCGCTTCCTCGACCGTACCCTGCCGATACAGCACACTCAGGAAACCCGCAATCATCGAGTCGCCCGAGCCAACGGTGCTTATAGCGTCTATCTTCGGCGGAACAGCCACCCAGCATCCCCCAGCAGAGGCGACCGCCGCCCCCTTCTCCCCGATGGACACAATCACTATCGGCACGCCGCCCGCATGTATCTCCTGAGCCGCTGTTGCCGCATCGTGCAGGGTGTCGATGGCTCGCCCCAGAAGGCGTTCGGTCTCGTTTTCGTTGGGCTTTATCAGAAACGGCGACGCCTGCAGACCGTGCACCAGTGGCTCGCCGTCTGCGTCCAGCACCACATGCGCCCCATGTCGACTGGCGACCTGTGCCAGAGTGGCGTAGACATCGGTGGGCACGCCCGGAGGCAGGCTGCCGCCCAGTGCCACGAACTGTGCGCCCTGCGACAGCACCTCCACCTTTTGAATCAGCGCATCCAGCTCCGCCGGCGTGATGTTGGGACCGCGTTCGTTCAGGCAGGTGGGCGGCGAGTCGTCCTCCTCCTGAATGGCGAGGTTGGTGCGGGTCTCGCCATGAACCCAGATGAAGTTGCAGATTACCCCGTCCTGCTCGTCCAATTCACGGTAGACGTAGCGTCCAGCGCGTCCGCCCAGAAAGCCGGTTGCAGTGACGGGCACCCCGAGTCGCTTCAGCACTCGCGCCACGTTCACCCCTTTGCCGCCCGCGTCTTCCTCGATACGCAGGATGCGGTTGGTGTCGTGGTGAACCAGCTGCCGAACGTAAATGAGTCTGTCCACAGATGGGTTCAGTGTTACAGTCACTACCATACGCTACGATGCCTCCACATCATTCATTGCCCTAGCCTCTGAGGGGAACCACTTTTTCAACACCTCACGAAGACGTACGAATGACCTGTCCGTGCAATCTCGCAGGCTGACCCTTTCTGCCAATTGCCGAAAAAGCGAGGACGAGCGCGGGATGCGCTTCTGTCGGAGTACCTCTTCCATCGCTTCCTTGGGCTTTTGGGGCTTCAGTTCACCCGCGACGGAGTATTTCTGCCAGATTGCCTGTAGTGACTCTGCATCGCCGCCGGCTATGATCTCAGCAACAAGCCTCGATTTTGCAAACACCCAGATTTCCATCTCGGGGTCTATCACCACCACCGCGCAGCGCCCATGCCAACCTGCGTTCTCCAGTTTGTCCTGAACTTCCTGCGCTATCTCCTCGACAGACAGATCGTCCGCTCCGCACCCCTCACGGTCGAAAAGCACCAGCGCCCGTCGGTAGCCTTGAGACAAAGGACGAAGAAACTCATGGGCGTTGGTGCGCACGCCGGGGTCACGTTGTGGATGAGAGAAGACGTCGAATGAAATGTTGCGAATGTTGAGAGACTGCGGGCG
>CAKZNX010000186.1 GCA_937132045.1 uncultured bacterium | reverse complement strand
TGTCCCGTGCGCTGGTCGTACTGTACATTGATCAGATCGATATCCTCGACCTCCGTAACCGGTCGGCTTACCTCCAGCCAGTTCTGCATGTAAGACCTGCCGTTGGGCGCGGGGCTGGTATCGGTGAAGAAGCCCGGTTCATCGATAATGGGCTGTCCGTTGCCGTCCAGCTTGAACAGGCGCGTATTGGGCACATAGGCTCCGCTACCATTGCGTTCATACAACACAAATTGCGCACGCCACAACACGTACGGGTTGTCCACCGCCGCCGTTGCCAGCAACTGCTCGTTGCGATTGCTGTATGGCTTGGTCGGGTCGCGACGGGCGATGAAGTAGCGCACGACGGTACGCCCTGCCAGTACAGGCAGCGCTGGCGGCTTGCCTACCCTCCGGTCTGGAGGTACGTAGTCGCTGCCGTCGGTGGGGTCGGTGACCCCGGTGCCGCCGGGGATGACGCGCTCGGGCAACACGAAGTCGATCTTGGTGTACGGCAGGTAGAAGGTCCCTGGCGTACCCCGCTGGTCGACGAGGTCGAATCTCAGCGTGGCATCATTCACAGGGCTGCTGGTGGTCACCGGGTTCAGCACGCGCGAGTTGTCGAAGACGTACGCAGCATCGGCGATCTCGCGGGTGATGGTTTCCATCAGATCGCGGGCGGTATCCTGCGCCTGCGCGACCCTCTGCACCCGTCGTGTGAAGTTGAAGCTTTGCAGCATGGGACCTAGCAGCAGTCCCAGCATGATGGCGGTAATCGCCATCACCACCAGCAGTTCCACCAGCGTGAACGCTGACCTGAACTTCGTGTTGCCTATCGCTCTCATTGGTGACACTCCTGTTTCACCCTTGTATTATTCCTGAGTCGGTTATTCCACCTCGCGCGTGAGGATGGTCTCCACCTCGTAGCGTTGCCAGCGGTTGTTTTCCTTCCAGACCACGCGCGCCTTGAAGGACGCTCCTTTCACGCCACGCACCACATAGCCGTAGGTATTGTAGGCATCCAGGTCCAGCGAGACTGCTGTCGGTTTGACGTCGCGAATGTCCACATAGCACAGCGGTCGTCCGCCCACGTTCTCAGTGCGGTTGCTGATGCGCGCCAGCACACCACGCATCACATCTTTGCCCAGCACCCTGTCGTTGTAGAACACCTCGCCCAGGATCACCTGTTTACCAGCGTCGCACACCGGGAAGTAGATGCGCGTAGGCGAACCGCCGTCGGAACCACCTCCCACGTAGAACTCGCGGTAGCTCAGCAGGTTACCGTAACGCTCGCGGTACACCTCATAAGGCTTCAGCACCTGTACTCCCCAATCGCCGTCCGCGTGATAGTAGAAGCGCAGGGTGTGCCCTGCCAGCGCGGGGTTGACCACGTTGACGATGCCGTTGCGGTAGTCCACTGTGTACGAGCCACTATCACCCTGCCTGACGATCGGGTCGATAATCTGCCCCGTCTGCACATCCACCGCCACAAAGTCTGGTTGCTGGCGCAGCGGGTCGCCGGGCGGAAGCGCGTTCCAGTTGACGCCGCGGATCAGCCCTTCGTAGGTGGTCTGGTCATCCAGTTTGTCGCCGCGCTTGCGCAGGAAGCGCAGGTTCAGCTTGATCTCTGCTGGCACGGTGGGCACCAGCCTGTCCTCGCGGATGATGTGCCAGTCCAGCACAGTGTAATCAATATTAGCGGTCAACGGCACGGTGCCGCGAGCGGTGCGCTCGATGTAGTCGCGCCCACGCGGGTTGAACAGCAGCACGCCGACATTTGCGTAGGGACCGATATTCCCGTACAGTATCTTGAACTCGTATGGGTCGTCCGACCATGCCTGCGCCAGCGGCAGAAGGCGAAACTCGCGGCTAACCAGCTCGCTACCAGCGCGCATGCGCCAGCCCGACTCAAGGATAGGTCTACCATCCGGACCGGTGTAGTTGCGCAGTTCGATCCGTATCGGCTCGCCGATGACCCCTGCCACGTTCGGAATGGTCTTCGAGACCGACTTCAGTTTCCAGCCGTCGTTGGCATCGTAGTAGTCGTACGAGATGGTGAAGTCGCGCGAGTAGGGCGTCGGGAAGAACCAGATGACCACATCATCGAAGGCGCCGTCGTCGCTAGCGTCGTAGTCGATAGCGTACTGGAACGGCGAGCGCAACGGCGGCGGCGAGTCCTCCTGAGCATTCCACCTCATACGCATCATTGGCGAGCCGTACACGTTCAGGTTGCTCAGTCGCCACACCTGCGAGACCGGGTCGTACAGCGGCTGGTCGACGAAAGGACCTGCGCCCAGCACATACACCGAGCCCTGCCCCGCGACAGTGGGCACCGGGATGGGGATGCGCACCTTTTCGCCCACCACCCGTCGCCAGCGATTGATATCCGAGTAGTAGTAGGCGTCGATTCCCTGCGGAAGTGAAGGCGGTGCCAGATTGTCGGGATGTGCCCCGATGTCGATCGCTTCGCCGGTTGCGCTGCCATCGGAGTATGGCGCCAGTGGCAGGATACCCGCCGGCAGGGTGGTGGCGTTATTCTTCCACCGCTCGATCTCCTGCTGAGCCAACCGGCTGGCGAACGAACGGTTCTCCGCCGCACGGGTCACAAAGAACCCGCCCGGGAACAGCTTCAGAATCACCAGAATGCCGATCGTCAGTACGGCGATTGCCGCCAGCACCTCGATCAGCGAGAAGGCGTATGTCCTCGTGTTGTTTCGTTTCATCTCTCCACCGCCTTTCGTCAGGTGGCTTTCATCCCTCGACGCCCACTTCGCCTGCCCATCACACCGGACGCGGCGAACCCTGCCCGCTTACGCTCCCGCAAAGCGAGCGACTAACACACCGCTGCACGGAACACGCGTTCGACCAGCCACAGCGCCGGCACGAGACAATCGGTCAATCCAGACACCAGAACTTGTTCTGCCCCGAGTTGCTGAAGTTCCGATCGTGCCCCGTCATCTTCTGAAGGATCACACGCGAGTCCACCACCTTCGCCGTGCCACTCAGCAACAGCACGATGTCTTTGCTTCCCTGCGTCACCAAGCCCGAGCTGTCGCACTGGCGATGGTCGGAAACCCATGTCACGATGGTGTTCTCGGGCGGCAGGTTGTACTGAAGCTGACACATGTCGTCGAGCGGACCCGCGGTGTTGCCGGTGGGCACATATGGGCGGTACAGGCTGTAGTGTTGTTCGTACACATTGCTTCCGGGGCAGGTGGGACCGACGTCCATGCTGTCCATGAGATAGAACGGGCGCGTGACCAGCTGCCCGTTGATCTCGCTGGAGCGCAGGCTCGGGTTGTTCGGGTCTGCCAGCATGACCTCTACCGCTTTCCATACGGTCTTGTTATTTACGGGATTGTTCGGGCTGCGGAAAATGTTGATATCCCGAACGTATGCCTGAAACAGAAAGCCTCCCCGAATCCTGTCCGCCGGAATGGGATTGTTGGTGCTGTCGAACTCCACGTAGCCCAACAGCGCTTCCGGGTACACGCGGTTATCCTGTTTGTACATCTTCAAGGCAACCTGAAGCTGATGCAGGTTGGACATGGTGGTGGTGCGGCGTGCCTGTTCGCGCACCGTCGCCGCTACTGGAAAGATGATGGCGGCGAGCACGGCGATAATGGCTATCACCGTCAGCAACTCCACCATCGTAAACGCGCTGGTGTGAATCCGGTCTCGCATAGTCGGTCACCTCATTCCCTTTCCTGTCGGTTTTGACGACGCCTCCGGGCGTAATGTTCCCTTACGCAAACAGGAGGTTTGTGTCTATGGCACAATCGGGTAATACCTCCGAACGCACAGTGTCGCCTCTCCCATAGTCACCTCTCCCATACAATCCAACGCGCTCTGAGCCGCTTTCCATGAGGCGTAACACCTCCACTGTCTGCGCCTCAGGCGGAGCCTGCAGCACCGCCTGCGCATCTCATCAGCCGTCTTCGCGAAAGAGAATCACCACGATGTCCGGCTGACGAACCCGCAACGGCGAGCGCGAAACAATCACATCAATCGGCGAGGGCAGAAGTTCGCCCCGCTCTTCCGGCACGAATGGCTGCAGAAACAACATCCGGCGACGCACCTGCCGCTGGTGTATCACGTTCGGCGCAGGCGACATCCTGAGGTCTCTATCCACAATCCCACAGGGCTGGTTTGTTTCGCCCAACTTCAGCCAGTCTGCGTGGCTTATCTTGCCAGCTAGCATCGGCGCTGCCATGACCATCCCTTCCTTACCCGCCTCCTGTCGCCCAGCGCCAGTAGGCATCCCACATCGCCAGAACGTACGGTTTCGCTATCAGTGCAATAACAATAGATGCAACAATGTAGGGACCGAAGGGAATTGTGGTCAGACCGGGCACGAACTCTTCTTCCTCGACGGAGGAGACAGGTTTTCGGGGGGAAAGCAGCCCGCGCACCCCGTCGTACAGGAAGAGGAGCACATCGAGCGAAATCAACAGCGCCAGACTGTACAGTAACATCTGCCCGATCGGTTCCGGGGCAGGCGCCGGTGCATTGCCTGCTGAAGGCGAAGAGTTGGCAGTGGACTGGCTACGGGCAACAAACACGATGAGCAATCCGCCCACAACAGCTCCCAGCGCCACTGCGCCCGCAAATGCCAGAAGCGCCAGCTTCAGCGGCACCAGCGAACCGATCGCGCGCGCCAATTTCACATCTCCAAAGCCCATGGCGTCCTTTCGAAACATCACTCGCCCCATCAACGCGATGGTTGCAAACACGGCAGTGCAAACCACCGCCCCCACCAGAGCATAGGGCAGGTTCCAGCCTCCAACCGAAACCCATGCCTGCGGGTCACCTTCCGCAATCAGCACGGCGTTACGAGCAATGCCCAGCCCCAGCATGAAAACGTTTAAGCCGTCCGGTATCAAAAAATGTTCCAGGTCGATAAAAAAGGCTGCGATCAGCGCTGCGACAAACAACACGTAGAACAGCGTATCCCAGCTCCAACCGTAGCGCCAGTAGATGCCCCAGAACAACAATCCGGTGGCAAGTTCCACCCAGAAGTAGCGCCACGAGATGCGCGCCCCACAGTAGCGACATTTACCCCTCTGCCACAGGAAGCTCAGCAGGGGTACCAGATCTCGCACCCGGAGCTCGGTCTTGCAATTCGGGCAGTGGGAGCGTGGCTTTACGATGGATAAACCACGCGGGAGGCGGTAGATGAGAACGTTCAGGAAACTGCCCACTACCGCCCCGTACAGAAATACCACCAGCCCGATATACCACTCCGGCATAATCGCTCGGCTTGTGTCCTCCTGCTGACCGCCGGGGGGCGAGTGCTCGCCCCCCACCAGCACACTATCCGCCGCCTCCGGCGTCCTGCTGTCCGCCAGCAAGGCTCTGCACCGCCGTAATCAGCGGCAGGAGCAACGAGATGACGATGAAGCCCACCATGCCGCCCAGCAGGACGATGAGAACCGGCTCGATCGCTGAGGTCAGCGACTGCAAGGTGGACTCCACCTCTGACTCGTAGAAGTCTGCCACCTTGGACAGCATCTGGTCAAGCGCACCGGACTCCTCACCGATGGAGATCATGTGCACTACCATCGGCGGGAACATGCCACTGCGCTCCAGCGGCGGACCGATCCGGTCACCCTCGCGAATGCGTGCACGCGCCTCCATCACCGCGTCGGCGATAATCTCGTTCGCCACGGTGCCTGCCACCGTCTCCAGCGCCTGCAGGATGGGCACGCCGGAGCTCAGCAGAGTGCTGAGAGTGCGCGAGAAGCGCGCCAGAGCGATCTTGTGGTTGAGCGGCCCAAAGACCGGTAGTTTAAGTTTCAGCCGGTCATACAGGCGTCGCCCGATACGGGTACGCACGAACATCCGGAAGGCGATGACCACCAGCACCACGATGGCGATCATCACATACCACCGACTGGTGAGGAAGTTGCTGAAGTCCATCAGCATCTGCGTCATCACCGGGAAGTCTTTGATGCCCAGGTCCCGGAACACGTCGAAGAACTTGGGCAGGATGAAGGTCACCAGCCCGATGACGATCGCTAATGCCGCGATCACCACGATGGTGGGATAGGTCATCGCTGCGCGCACCTTGCGCCTGAGGGCAACGTCCGCCTCGAGGAACGCCGCCAGACGCTGAAGGCTTTCCTCCAGCACACCACCCACTTCTCCAGCGCGGATCAAGCCGATGAACAGGTTCGAGAACACGTTGGGGTATTTGCTCATCGCCTTGGAAAGCGTCTGACCGGCTTCCACTTCCGACTGGATATCGATCAGGATGCGGCGCAGTTTCGGGCTTTGCGTCTGCTGAGCGAGAACGTCCAGACTGCGCACGATGGATACGCCCGCATCCTGCATGGTGGAGAACTGGCGGCAAAAGATCGCCAGGTCACTGAGTTTCACGCGCCCCCAACCGCCACCAGGGCGACTGGCGCGCACCTGACGAACCTCAGTGACGGTGAAGCCCTGCTCCTGCAGTCGCTTGCGCAGGATTTCCGCGCTTTCCGCCTCCGAGGTGCCCGAGCGCACTGTGCCCATCGCATCGCGGAAGGTGTACGCAAAAGTTGGCATCTTTCATCCCTCCTCTGGAGGTACTGGATTTCCAGCCCGTTACTTGACACCGTACCTTTGCAGGCAGACGCCCGCGAAGGTCATGATTCCGTGTTGCTACCGCCCGCGCACGCCGACCGTGCCCTCGGTGACCGTAGGCGTGATGAGCTTCTTCAGCTCGTCCGGGTTCATCGCTCGCGCCAGCGACTCTTCCAGCGTAATCCAGCCCTTCATGTACAGGTCGCGCAGGCACTGGTCCATCGTCTGCATTCCCACGTTGGCGCTGGTCTGAATGACCGAGGTAATCTGGTGTGCCTTGTTCTCGCGGATCAGGTTGCGTACCGCGGGCGTCGCGATCATTACTTCGACAGCTGGCACACGACCCGGCTGACCGGCACGCGGCAGCAGCTGCTGGCAGATGACCGCCTGAATGCTGTTGGAGAGCTGGATGCGAATCTGCTCCTGCTGCCCCGGCGGGAACACGTCCACGATACGGTCGATGGTGGTGGCAGCGCTGTTGGTGTGCAACGTTGCCAGCACCAGGTGTCCCGTCTCGGCGGCGGTGATTGCCAGCGCGATGGTCTCGGGGTCGCGCATCTCGCCTACGAGAATCACATCCGGGTCCTCGCGCAGCACTGCCCTCAACGCATTGTGGAACGATTTGGTATCCTGCCCCAGCTCACGCTGGTTGATGATGCTGAAGCGGTGCGAGTGCAGATACTCGATCGGGTCCTCGATGGTGACGATGTGCACGCTCCGCTCCATGTTGATCTGGTTGATCATCGCCGCTTGCGTGGTGGACTTACCCGAGCCGGTAGGACCTGTGACGATAATCAGTCCGCGCGGAAGACGGGTGAGCTCTTCCAGCACGGGCGGCAGGTTCAGCTCGCGGATGGTCGGGATGCGGGTGGGGATGAGACGGAACGCCGCCGCCACCGCGCCCCTGTCGCGATATACATTCACGCGGAAGCGCGCCATCTTGCCCAGCGCATACGAGAAGTCCAGCTCGAGGGTGCTCTCGAAGCGGTGGATCTGTTCATCGGTAAGGATATCGTACATGAGCCGCTGGGTGTCCTGCGGCGTGGCTTTTTCATAGTTCGTCGGTATCAGACGTCCGTCCACGCGGATGATGGGTGGCACGCCAGCGCACAGGTGCAGGTCGGATGCTCCCTTCTCCACAACGATCCGTAGCAGGTCGTCGATATGAGCATCCTCGAGGCTGCGCGGGCGAACGGCAGCCGCTGCAGAGGTAGCGGAGGGCTGTCCTCCAATGGTTGGTTCGATATCGAACTGCGTCGTCTGTTCCAAGGATACGGTTGCCTCCTCTGTTGCTGATTAGTGCCCTGCGGTGAAGACCACGCGCATCACTTCGTCCGGAGTGGTGACGCCCTCCAGCACCTTCAACAAGCCATCTTCGCGCAGTTCATGCATGCCGTTGGCTTTCGCGGCATCGCGGATGTCAGCCAGCGGCGCGCGCCGGACGATCAGCTCGGCGATTTCGTCGTTCACGCGCATGAGCTCAAAGATACCGATACGTCCGCGGAACCCGGTATAGCGGCACGCCTCACAGCCCCGTCCACGCCACAGGGTGACCATCTGGTCTGGATGGTCGGGGCGGAACCCAAAGCGCCGCAGCTCGGCAGCAGGCACCTCATATGGCTCCTTGCAGTGCGGGCAAAGTCGGCGTGCCAGGCGCTGTGCGAGAACACCGATGACGGTAGCAGAAATCAGGTAAGGCTCCACGCCCATATCCACCATACGGATGACGGCGGAGGGCGCGTCGTTGGTGTGCAGGGTGGTCAAGACCAGGTGTCCGGTTAGCGAGGCTTCGATGGCGATCTCTGCCGTTTCCAGGTCGCGCATTTCACCGACCATGATGATATCCGGGTCCTGGCGCAGGAACGAGCGGAGAGCGTTGGCGAAGGCTAAGCCTGCCTTGCGGTTCACCTGCACCTGGCTGATGCCGGGCAGCTGGTACTCCACTGGGTCCTCGATGGTGATGATGTTTTTCTCGATGGAGTTCAGCTTGTGCAGGACGGAATACTGAGTCGTGGTCTTTCCCGAACCTGTCGGACCGGTGGAGAGCACCATACCGTTGGGCTGAACGACCAGTTCCTCGAGCTGCGCCTGCACCTCGGCGGTAAAGCCCAGCTTCTCCAGACCGATCAAGATGCTGGTCTTATCCAGGATACGCATGACGATCTTCTCGCCCATGCCGGAGCTGAGGTGCACCGGGATCGAGGAGACACGCAGGTCGTAGTCTTTGCCTTCTACACGGATGGGGATACGTCCGTCCTGAGGCAGGCGTCGCTCGGCGATGTTCATTTCCGCCATAATCTTGTAGCGCGAGATGAGCGGTGCCTGAATGTACTTGGGCAGGGTCATGATCTCGTGTAACACGCCGTCAATGCGGTAGCGGATCCGTACACCACGCTCCTGAGGTTCGACATGGATATCCGACGCGCGCTCTTTCACCGCCTGCTGGATGATGGTATTGGCAATGCGCACGATGGGCGCCTCTTCCGCCACGCGGGCGGCGCCTTCCACGTCCTCCTCGTCCACATCTATGCCCACACCTACCTGGGCAATATCTGCCTTGATCTGCGCCATCATCCCACCGCCCACCGGAGCTGCCGCAGCCGTTTCCGCCGCTTCGGGCGATTTCCCCACCACCGACTGGTAAGCGCGGTTGATCGCGTCCTCGATGGCATCTGCTGCTGCCAGCGCCGGGCGGATGGTACACCGCGAGACCAGCCGCAGGTCGTCGAAAGCCAGCACGTTGTTCACGTCCGACATCGCCACCGTGAGTACGTTGCCATCCTTGAGGATCGGCACTACCTTATGCTGGCGGGCGATGCGCTCGGGCACCACGTTCACCGCACTGGGATCGATGGTGAAGGTGTTGAGGTCAACAAAAGGCACCCCCAGTTCCTGCGCGCGTGCCTCCGCTACCTGAGCTGGCATCGCCCACTGGTTGTCCACCAGGATCCTGCCCAGGTCGCCACCCGCGCTGCGCTGAATTTTCTGCGCCTGCTCCAGCTGCTCCCGGGTGATGTACCCCCTCTCGACCAAGTACTCGCCGAGGCTTTTCCGTACCGTTGCCATCGCTCTCTCACCCCGTTTGCTTGTTGAACTCCATCCCCATCCGCGCCACGGACGGGTGTTACTGCATCGCCAGATACGCGATTATAGCACGCCCCCGCGACAAGCGCAACCTCTACGCAATGTGACCCGCAAACTCCATCCCCAGCGCCTTGCGCACCACCTGCTCCATCACATCCACAGGGGGATACTGCCCCGTCCACAAACGAAAAGACTCTGCCCCCTGATACACGAGCATCTTTACGCCATTCAGGGTAGCACATCCTCTTTTCTGCGCCTCACGCAGCAGTCGGCTCACCGGCGGGTTGTATACCAGATCGTACACCAGCATGTCCGGGTGCAGACCTTCCAGAGGCACCGGAGGCATCTCCTCCACATTCGGATACAGCCCCAGCGGCGTGGTGTTCACCAGTACCTTTGCCCTCTGCATCGCCCCAACCACAGCGGGGTCGGTGTACTGCAAAGCGTGCGCCTCTGCTCCCAGCTCCCACAGCATCTGCGCCGCGCGGTCGCGGTGCCGACTGACCACCGTGACCTTCGCCCCCACCTGAATGAGGGCGTTTGCCACTGCCCGCGCCGAGCCGCCCGTGCCCAGCACCACCACTTCCAGGTACTCGCCCAGGGACACGCTCTCCGTTTCCAGCGAGCGCAGGAAACCGATGCCGTCGGTGCTGGTGCCGTACAGCGTGCCGTCCTCGCGATGGCACACCGTGTTGACCGCCCCGATCTGCTTCGCTACCTCGCTCAGTTCGTCCATCAAAGGCGGGATCAGCTCCTTGAGCGGCACGGTGATATTGGCACCACGGAAGCTCATCGCGCGCAATCCAGCAATCGCTTCCTGAACGTTTTCAGGCGGGGTTAAAAGGGGTACGTAAATCCAGTCCATATTCAGCGCTTCGAACGCCGCGTTGTGCATCGCCGGTGAGAGACTGTGCTCCACCGGATATCCCATCACACCCACCACCTGTGTCCGCCCGGTAATCACTCTCACGAGCCGATTCCCCCTCTTCTTCTTTGACGTTCAATAAGTTTCACCGGTTCCAGTTCCACGCTTCAACAGTCCAGCCCGACGATACACCCAGAGTAATATTCGCTCTAACAGACGGCTTACCCTTGTGCCGATGAACTCGTGACGCGCCAGCGGTGCCACCAGAATAGTGCGCATCGCCATCCGATTCCCGCCCCATACGTCGGTAAATATCTGGTCGCCAATCATCACTGCCTGTTCGGGGGTGGCTCGCAGACGCTCCAGCGCCTGCCTCAGCCCGTACCGGCGCGGTTTGAACGCTCGGGGCACGTAGTCGATATCCAGTCTCTTCGCCAGCACTTCCAGCCTGCGTTTCCGGCGCGTGTTGGAGACGAGGCACAGGCGCAACCCCGCCGCTTTCATCGACTCGATCCAGCAACGCACCTCTTCGGGCACTTCTACCCTTTGCCAGGGCACCAGAGTGTTGTCCAGGTCCAGAAGCACCGCCTGGACGCCCTGCTGTTTCAACCGATTCGGGTCAATCTCCGTCACGCTGGAAACCACCTCGTCGGGGCACCAGCGCATCCAGCCGTGTTTTCTCATGGCGTCGCTCGTGTTCGCTCTGCGCGCGCCCGGGCTACAGCCCGATGGTGCTCCTGCAGGGTGCGCGTGAAGATGTGGCTGCCATCGGGACGCGCGACATAATAAAGATAGTCCACATTCGCCGGTCGCAGAGCTGCCTCCACACAAGCCACACCCGGGTTCGCAATCGGACCCGGAGGCAGTCCACTGCGCCTGTATGTATTATAATCGGAATCCACCTCCAGGTCACGATAGAGCACGCGCGATTTGTGTCTGCCAAGCGCATACAGCACGGTGGCGTCAATCTCCAGACGCATTCCGCGCTTCAGCCGGTTTCGGATGACAGCGGAGATGAGCGCACGGTCCTCGGGTACCTTCGCTTCGCGCTCGATCATCGAGGCGATGGTGAGTATCTGGTGGAACGTGAAGCCCGACTGCTCTATCTCGGTGCGGAGGCGCTCATATACCTCGCGCTCCAGCAGGGAGACCATACTCTGGATGGCAGGGCGTGCGCCCGTACCGCGCGGCAGGCGGTAAGTATTCGGGAAGAGATAACCCTCGAGGTTTTTCGGAAGGGCGAAGGAGGCACGGAAGGTGTCGCCCTGCATGGTCGCCAGACGGAGAAACTCGTCCCGATCGGCCACGCCGCGCTGGTGCAGAAGTTCGGCAATCTGGCGTATGGTGTAGCCTTCGGGGATGGTCACCCAGCCGGTCGCCACGCGCCCCTCGGCGATGATTCGGGCAATCTGCAGAGGCGACATGGACGGGCGCAGTTCGTAGTCGCCGGGCTTAAGCTGGCCTCCCCAGCCGCGCCAGCGAACGACCCATTCGAAGGTCCACGCACGGCGCACCAGCCCCATCCGATGCAGTTTCTGCCCGACCTGACGGGCACTCATGCCGGGTGTGATGCGCACCAGCCGAAGAGTGCCCCCACCCACCGGCTGGAACTGCAGCCAGAGCCATCCTCCCGCCACCACGATCAGCAGAGTAATGACCGCCGCCGCCAACCACACGTATCGACTGCGCGCTGGGTTCATCCGCCTCGTCGACTGTTCAGGTATCGCTCCAGTATCAGCGCAGCAGCTACAGCATCTACCCGTTGCCTGCGCTCACCACGTCGCACATCCGCCTCGAGCATGCGCCGGCTCGCCTCCACCGTGCTGAGCCGCTCATCCACCATCACCACAGGCACCTCTACCGAGTCTCGCAGGCGGTCCACAAAATCCAGCACCTTCCGCGTGGATTCGGTCTCCTCACCGCGCAGTGCGACCGGTCTACCGACCACCACCTCCTGAACCCCTTGCTCCCGTACCATCCGCACGATCGCGGCGACGTCTTTCACGGTGCCTTCGCGGATGATAACTGTCAGCGGCTGAGCGATGAGTCCAGCCTCGTCGCTCGTCGCCACGCCGATCCGCCTTGTGCCTATGTCCAGCGCCATCACTCGGGACATCGTTTCCCGTATTGTACCGCACACCGCCGCGAATGGCAAAGGCGACCGAGGGCGTGTGAAAATCCGTTGCCTGCTGGGAATTGACGACCAGAAACGTTGTACACAGCTCGCTCACACCCCTCTCCCTGCCTCTCCCCGCAGCGGGGAGATGTTCCGCCCCCCTTCCCGTGTTGGGCAGGCAGCTGGGG
The DNA here is from genome assembly GCA_937132045.1 of uncultured bacterium. Classification (GTDB taxonomy): domain Bacteria; phylum Armatimonadota; class HRBIN16; order HRBIN16; family HRBIN16; genus HRBIN16. The sequence continues at coordinate 6,795 of CAKZNX010000186.1, read as the reverse complement.
GGATAGGTTTGGTCTTTTCCCAACACCTCAAGACGACAGAAGCAGGTGTAGCGCGCCAGTCCGGGAAAACATTGTATGGCAGACAGCGCATCGGCGGAGGACAGAACGATGAGCCAAAAGCACGACCTGGTAGCCCCACCCGACATCATCCGGCGTGATTTCGCCGAGATGGACGCGGAAGAGACCCTGCGTACCAGCTGGGACGTGGAAGAACTGCTGTTGATGCAGGCGATCGAGGGGCACGCCCACGAGGGACACGGCGCCTTTCACGGGCGACGCTATCCGAACACCACCATTGACCACATCGCCCGCGCCCTGCGCCGCGACCCAAATGCCATCCGCTCTGCCCGGCAGGCACTTATCGACGACATTCGCCGCTATGCCGAGCGGGTGGTGGCTGGAGAACGCCCCGAGCTGATGGATGAAGAGGGCGTGCCCCTGCTGACGATCAGCACTCTGCGCTACATTCACGTCGACCCAGCGGATGTGTTGAGGGGGCTGTTCCTCGGCGGCTTTCGCGACGACCCCGACGTGCGCAAGGAGGTAGAGAGACGCACCGGCTGGACGATCGGCGGCGGAAGGGGCTATCTGGTCAACACGCGGGTCATGGAGGCAATGGGGCTGGATGGGCGTCAGCTGGCGAAGGAGGCTCACGAGCACGAGCTGGAAGAGTTCCGCGCGAAAGGCTTGATTGTGGGAGCCGAGTATGCACACAACCCGCAGGTACAGTACATGTACATCCGGCATCGCGTCGGTCCCGGTGCCTCCGACGATGCCGCCATTGTCATGGCGGGCAAAGTGTGGAACCTGGGCGTTGCCGTCGGGATGTTTCTTGCGGATGCAGTGGACACGCTGGAGAAATATGTGCTGGAGTACGGCGATAAAGACCGTGAAATCGGCGAGTACATCCTGCAGAACTTCAAGCACCTGCGGATGGACTGGGAAGATGTGTATCGCCTCACCTTCCTTGCTGCCGTGCCGATGGAACTGCGCGGCGAGGTGCCCGACAGCAGTCTGCGCCATTTCCTGCGTGTAGACCGCCGCCACGACCAGTGCGCGCTGGAAAGCCACCTGCTATATGTTCAAGGGCACCCCTATGCACGCATGGTGCTGGCGCACGAGGGCATCCCCAACCGCAAGTTCTACGCCTACATCGAGGAGCGTCTGGCGAAAGCGCATGAGCATGGCTTCTGAACCGCTGCTGAAAGTGGACGGGTTAACAGTCGCTTTTGGCGATACCGAGCCGGTGGTGCGGGACGTGCGCTTCGAGGTGATGCCCGGCGAAACCGTGGGCATCGTGGGCGAAAGTGGCTCCGGTAAGACCATGACCGCGCTCGCCATCATGCGGCTCCTGCCGGTCGGGGCGCGCATCGTGAAGGGCAGCATCCTGTTCGATAATCTTCCCCTGCATCAGCTCAGTGAGGCGCAGATGCGTCAGGTGCGTGGAGGCGATATCGCCATGGTGTTTCAGGACCCGTTCACCTGCCTGAACCCCGTCATGCGCATTGGTGACCAGATTGCCGAGGCGGCACGCCTGCACCGCGACCGCGCCGAAGGCGACCCATACCAGCTGGCGGTACAGATGTTGCGCGCGGTGCACCTTCCCGACCCCGAACGCATCGCCCGGCGCTATCCGCATGAGCTATCGGGCGGGCAGAGGCAGAGGGCAATGATCGCGATGGCTTTTATCTGCCACCCCCGCCTGCTCATCGCCGATGAGCCCAGCACCGCACTGGACGTCACCGTGCAGCTGGGCATACTGCACCTGATGCGGGAGATGCAGCAACAGCAGGGCACCGCCGTACTGCTGATCACGCACGACATCGGCGTGGTGGCATACACCTGCGACCGGGTGCTGGTCATGCACGATGGCACCATCGTGGAATCGGGAAGCGTGTACGAGGTGCTGGAGTGCCCCCGTCACCCGTACACTCAGCGCCTGCTGGAGGCGGTGGTCTAGCGATGCAACCACTGGTGACGCTCCGCAACCTGCAGGTGCACTTTCCCCTGGCACGCAGTGAGGTGGTGAGGGCGGTGGACGGCGTGCATCTGCAGATCTCTCCGGGTGAGGCAGTGGGGCTGGTGGGCGAAAGCGGTAGCGGGAAGAGCACGCTCGCACGGGCGCTCCTGCGGTTGATCCCTCTCACCGACGGCGAGGTCTGGTTTGACGGTCAGCCTGTGCACCGCTTCTCGGAGGCGCAGATGCGTCCCCTGCGCAGGCAGATGCAGATTGTGTTTCAGGACCCGATGGCTTCGCTGAACCCCCGAATGCGCATCGGTACCATCCTCGCCGAGCCACTGGAGGTGCACGGTATCGCACGAGGCAGACAGGCGCTGGAACAGGCAGGGCGTCTGCTGGAGCGCGTCGGGCTGAGCAAGCAGTACCTGAACCGTTATCCTCACGAGTTCTCGGGGGGACAGCGCCAGCGCATCTGCATCGCTCGGGCAATAGCCACGCAACCGCGCCTGCTGGTGGCGGATGAGCCGACATCTGCACTGGACGTGTCCATCCGCGCCCAGATTCACGACCTCCTGCGCCATCTGCAAAAGGAGATGAACATGGCAATCCTGTTCGTCACGCATGACCTGCACGCCGTCAGGCAGGTCTGCTCCAGGGTGGAGGTGATGTATCTGGGCAAAATTGTGGAAAGCGCGCCGGTACAGAGCCTGTTCACCAACCCGGCACATCCGTATACGCAGGCACTGCTGGATGCCGTGCTGGAACCGAAGCCATCGCAGGCGCGCCGTTCGCGACCCCTACCCTCCGGCGACGTGCCCACCACCATTCATGTTCCCGCTGGCTGTCGCTTCCACACACGCTGTCCGTATGCTCAGCCGCGCTGCCGGGAGGAGGAACCCATCCTGCGAGAGATCGGGGAGGCACAGCACGTCGCGTGCCACTTCCCCCTGAGCAAAGCGGGACAACCGTAGCCGTTGCGGCTGGTGGCACCATTGATGCAGTAATTCGCCATGGGGTAGGTCTCGTCGTCATCCTGCGTGTACATCATAATGCCCAGTCCAATCTGCTTCTGATTGGAGAGACAGCTGTCGGCTCGGGGTTTCTCGCGCGCCTGCGCGAAGACCGGGAACAGGATTGCTGCCAGTATCGCGATAACTACCAGCAGTCCGACGAGCGTGAATGCGCGTATCATGAGCGAACCTTCTGATTTCATGGCGTTGCACGCTCTTCAAGGGCAAAAATCGGAGTCTACCCTGCACCCGGTGTCGGAGCCTGCGTGCACCCGGCGCTATCGAGAGGTATAATACCGATGTGTGAACCTATCTCGCCACCGAGGGATCGAAACGATGGATGTCGATAGTCGCGGCGTCAGCCTGGATATGCTTCGTTTTCGCGACGTGCCGACCTTTGAGGTGCGCTTTCTGGAACCATCACAGATTCGGCTCTTTCGCACACCAGGTTCCAGCCAGATTCGGATGACCATCGAGGGCGAACGCAGTGTTTTGCGTGTGCATGTGGTGCGCTGTTTCCCGCTGTCCGACCCCAACCACTTCCTGAGCCTGCGTGACGGCGCCGACCAGGAGATCGGCATACTGAAATCCCTGCACGGACTGGACGCCGAGTCCCGTCACATTGTTGAAGAGGAGCTGGACCGGCGATACTTCGTGCCGGTAGTGCAGAAGGTATATTCCGTCCGGGAGGAATACGGCACCATTACCTGGGACGTGCAGACCAACCGTGGGCGCAGGGTGTATCAGGTGCGCCATCTGCGCGATAATGTGCAGGAAGTGACTCCCACTCGCTTGATCATTACCGACATGGACGGCAACCGCTTCGAGATACCGGACACCACCAGGCTCGATCCGCGCAGTATGGCGATCATCGCGCGGGCGCTATGAGGTGGCTGGAGGCGGCTTGGCAGGAGGTTCTGGACGCCCTGTACCCGCCGCGATGTGCCGCCTGCGCCATCACTGGCAGTAAAGGCTGGTGCGAGCAGTGCCTGAACGACATCGAGTATGTTGACCAGCCAGTGTGCATCCGGTGCGGCTCACCTGTGGCAGTTGAGAAGTTCTGCGCTTCGTGTCGCGCACATCCCATCGTGCCGGAGGCTCTGCGGGCGGTTGCACACTACCGGGGCGCCGTCCGACGCGCCATCCACCGTTGCAAATACGAGCACCGCCCTACCGGAGCGCCGGCACTGGCTGAGCTGCTCGTACATGGCTGGTACACGCCGTTGACTGCCCCTCTACGCGCCGCCGACGCCGTTATCCCCGTGCCCATTCATCCCGGTCGCGAACGTGAACGCGGATTCAACCAGAGTGCCCTGATTGCTTCGCACTTCTGCCGCCGAATCGGGATGGAGTACCTGAAGGGAGCACTGGAACGCACTGTATACCGTCAGCCACAGGTAGGGCTGGACGTCGCACAGCGCCGACAGAACGTGGCAGGCGCGTTTCAGGTTGTGAACCCGTCGACGGTGGCAGGCAGAAGCGTGCTTTTGATCGACGATGTCTGGACCACCGGAAGCACCCTGAACGAAGCAGCGCTCGCGCTGCTGTCGGCGGGCGCCAGCCGGGTGTTTGCCTACACGGTGGCACACGAATCTTTTGATTGACTCACTCGTCGGCTACCAGTTGATCGGATACACGCTGATGTCGGTGAGACAGCCGATCAGGGTCCAGAAACCGCCGTTGAGGAAGTCACCCAGAATCAAGCCAAAGAAGAAGGGCAGTGACTGCCGGTAGAGCCTCATCCCGCCGAAGTGCAGTACCACCCACTTGATGACCCAGGCGATGAAGAACGGCAGCCATGTCCACTGCATGGTGAACGTGTGCGCGATGGCATAGCCCACGGGGTGGAACGGGAACCACGTCAACTGCATGCGCAGGAAGGAGAGTACAATGGTGAACAGCAGACCGAAAACCACAGCAATGGTTCCGTTGACGTCCGCCTTCACCGGTGTCTTCAGGGCATCCGCAAGCGCATCGAAAGGCATACGTCCCATGGAGGTGCGCCACGGCTCTGCCTTCGCTCCCGCGCCAAACTGATACCAGATCATCAGCGCCATCACGAAGGAGACAACGAACCCCAGAGCCACTGCGGTGATCATCGCGACGGTGAGCTGCCGCAGGTTTGCACGCAGCTCCTGCCCCATCTTGAAGCCGTCCAGCTGGTGCGGCATGGAGATACAGCGCAGGTCGTTGTTGCCCAGCGGAGCACGCATGTATGCCAGAATGGTCAGGTCTTGCGCGCGGAAGCCTGCCGTACCGAAGGTGGTCGTCATCACCTGATAGACATCCACGTTGGGTCCGAAAAGCCAGGCGTTCCCGCTCTCGGCGCGGGTGCGCGTGGCAGCCATCATATACGACAGGGCGAGGATCACCAGCACCGCTGCCACCCCCCAGCTCATCCCCGCCACCACACAGAACAACACACTGCCCAGTAACCCCACAAAGAACCCTATCACTGCCCAGCGGTAAGGAAGCGGTTCATCGGCATCGTCGCCGTTGCCTTCCCATGCGGTTCGCCACACCGTCTTCAGGTGCCCGCGTGCCAGATACAGGCTGATCACAGCCAAGCCGAGAAACGCGCCCGCGCCCTGATGTCCCGTCCACGGATACACACTTTGAGCGCCGCCTGCTGCCTGTGCCACCCAGCCCATCGCCGCTCCAAGAACCTGCTCCGCTTTGATGAGCGCAAAGAAGAACCAGCAGCTGAAGGTCACCTCCAGCGACAGCAGATAGGCGATACCGATGACGAACGGATAGAAAGACATAGGAGTATAGCCAATGGCGTTCCATGGCGGCGTGGTAACCCACTGTCCGATGTCCATCCGACCGGTAGCTCGCAGCGGTATCTCCGGCACCGCGGGGTAGTTGAGGTGAATGGTGTTCAAGGTGCCCAGCGCGAATGGAATGGCGAAGCCAATCCACATCAGCCGGTTACGCAGGAGGTTCTCCGGCTCACGAATAAGAGCCTGCGGAAGCGCCACGGTAGGGAAAGTCAACCGTTCGCGCTCCACCCACTGCCGTCGCATGATCGCCATCAGGCAGAGGCAGGTGAAGGTGTAGATGAACATGAACAGCGTCCACGCCAGTATCTGCTTCCACCACAAACCAAGTGGTACTCGGGCGTTACCCTGATAGAAATACTTCAGCGCGTCTGCGTTCTTCTGCGCCAGCCAGTCTGGCACAAAGCGGTGGAACAGCTCCGCCCACTGGTTCTCGGGCGAGGCATAGTAGAAGGCTGCGGTCACCGCCGGCACGATGAAATGCAGCTGCCCCGAGGAAGAAAGCACCGTCGCCACCGTCATCATCACATAGATGACCAGAAGCTCCTGCGGGCTCAGCGCCCAGCGCGCCGCCACCCGGCGCAACAGCATATTCATCACCACGATGACGACCAGCGCATTGAATGCACCCACGGGGATGGAGGTATTGGCAAGCGCGGTGTGCCCTCGCTGACCCAGCACCAGCTCCGCCCAGTGTATCCACAGGTCTACAAGTGCCACACAGATAATACCGATAATCCACGCACGCAGATTCAGGGTACGACCGGTGGCGGCAGCAACGGTGGTGGCTTCCAACACCTGCTTTGCCGCGATACTGGTGGAGTATGGAACCGTCCATTTGCGCCCTGAAAACATAAGGCTGACCTCGGAAAGCGCTCAGTCTTGTTCTCGGCAATTCTTAATCGTTTAATTGGAGGTGCGGCGTTGTATCTCCTGCCTTCTCAGTAATTAGGGCTGTTCTTCCGATAATAACGCAGGTAGATGTCTATGCCCCATCAACTATCTATGGCTGGGATTGGCGGAGGTATCCTGCATGTCAGCGAAG
>CAKZNX010000185.1 GCA_937132045.1 uncultured bacterium | reverse complement strand
CTTGCGTGGGTCGCAGTGACGAAGTCAGCGCCTACCGTGCCCCGTGTCATGGCGAGGAGCGAAGCGACGAAGCAATCGCCCTCAACTGTCGCAAAGCGTGGGGGATTGCTTCGCCTGCCTGAAGGCAGGCTCGCAAGGACACGGCGGCCTTGTGTCAGTGCGAGGAGCGAAGCGACGAAGCAATCTCCTCCGCACACCGGCAAATCGCAGGGGATTGCTTCGCCTGCCTGAAGGCAGGCTCGCAAGGACACGGCGGCCTTGTGTCAGTGCGAGGAGCAAAGCGACGAAGCAATCCCCCACACATACCCGTCAGCCGCAGGGGATTGCTTCGCCTGCCTGAAGGCAGGCTCGCAAGGACACCGTTCTCTGGAGGGCGAGGCTCCCGCCGAGCCGTCAGCGTTACGAGCCAGGTGTTGACGGCTCACCGCGCGGTTCGTCCTCCACGAGGACCAGAGATGCCGCTTCGACCGCTACTGAAATCGGCGGAACAGATGCTCCACGCTGGGGTTGTCGGTGTGGGCGCGCTGTTTGATCATCGCCACCTGCTCATCCAGCGTCGGACGCTCCACCCGATACAGGATGCCGATGGGGAACCTCTCTTCCTCCTCAGCCAGCTTCAGGGCAGCGAACTTGTCCGTCGGGTCGTGCGTTTCGGGGACTTCGTAAACCCTGCCCTTGTAGTAATCGAAGGTCTGCACCTTGTTAAAGGTCACGCAGGGGCTGAACACGTCCACCAGCGCGAAGCCCGGATGCCTGATGGCTTCCGCGATGATACGCGCCAGCTGGTTGGGCATACTTGAGTATCCACGCGCCACAAATGTCGCGCCCGACACGATAGCAATCTGCAGGGGGTTCAGCGTGCCCTCCACGTTGCCGAATGGGGTGGTCTTGGTGACGAACATCGGCGAGCTGGTGGGCGAGGTCTGCCCCTTCGTCAAGCCGTATATCTGATTGTTCATCACCAGATAGGTGATATCGATGTTCCGACGACAGGCATGTGGGAAATGCTCCATGCCGATGGAATAGCCATCGCCATCCCCACCCACACCGATGACCGTCAGCTCGGGATTGGCGAGTTTGATGCCTGTTGCCACCGGCAGGATGCGCCCATGCACCCCGTGGAACCCGTAGGTCACCACGAAGCCAGGCAGGCGGCTGGAGCATCCGATGCCCGACACCAGTACTGTCCGGTCCGGATCGATGTTGAGCTGGCTCAGCGCCTTGAAAAGCGCGTTGAGCACGCCATAGTCGCCACAGCCGGGACACCAGATAGGCTCCAGATCGCTCTTGTAGTCCTTCGGCTGGCGCGCAATGGGCTGGGTTTCAACGCTCAGTGTCTGTGTGTGCTCCATGTTTCTCCCTCCTGCCTTACATCCGGGCAACCCGAATGATTTGCTCTTTCACGTCCTCGGGGTCGAAGGGCAGACCCGTATCCTTTGCGTAGGAGATGGGTTCGATACGAGTCTGCGCGCGCAGATAGGCAGCGAACTCGCCGGTGAAGTTCTTCTCCGGCACCAGCACCTTCTTCACCCGGCTGGCGAACTCCTCGATGATACGCACGGGCAACGGGAGAAGCATCTTCGGATAGAGAGCTGCTGCCCTCACTCCTTCCCTGCCTGCCAGCTCCATCGCCTCACGAATAACGCCCTCAGTGGACCCCCAGCCGATGATGCCCACATCGGCGCCATCGGGGTCGCCCCAGATGCGCACGAACTGCTCGGCATAGTGCTGGTTGAGGTGATCGAGCTTGCGGAACCGTTTGGTCTTCATCGCCTGCAGGTTCTCCGGGGTGTACGTGGGGTCGCTGTATTCATTATGCTCGATGCCGGTAGCCGTGTATGCCAGCCCTTTCATACCGGGTATCGCCATCGGGGAGATGCCCGTTTCGGTGATTTTGTAGCGGGCGTATTCGCCATTGGTGCCCGGCTCCGGTACAATGCGGTCCCAGCGCGGCACGCGCGCCAGGTCGGGCTTCGGAATAGTGCAGCGCCGATGCGCCAGCGACTGGTCGGAGAGTACGATGACCGGCACCTGATACCGCTCGGCGATATTCAGCGCATGTTGTATAAGATAGAAGCAATCCTCCACACTGGTGGGAGCCAGCACCACGCGCGGCGACTCGTTGTGCACACCGTATAGCGCGAGGTTCAGGTCGCCCTGCGAGGACTTCGTGGGCAGTCCGGTGCTGGCTCCGCCGCGCTGAACGTCCACAATGACCGCCGGTATCTCTGCCTGTCCGGCAAGATTGATCTGCTCCACCATCAGCGACAGTCCCGGTCCCGACGTGGCGGTCATGGCGCGTTTTCCGGCGAACGCGGCTCCCAGCACCATGCCCAGCGCCGAGATTTCGTCCTCTGCCTGCATCAACACTCCGTCGAAGCGGGGCAGTATCGGCGCCACTGCTTCCATAATGTCGGTCGCGGGAGTGATGGGGTAGCCGGCGTACAGCCCCAGCCCGCCGTGCACCGCACCCAGCGCCAGTGCTTCGTTGCCATTGATGATGAGGCGTTCGGTGTTCACCTGCTCCACGCCGTGAAGGAGAGGCTTGGTGCAGTCCGCAAACTGGCTGATATAGTTGTAGCCCGCGTGCAGTGCCTGATAGTTCTTCTGAACGACCTCGTCGCCCTTGCGCTTGAAGGTCTCCTCCGCGATGCGTTCGCCTGCCTCCACCGGCGCGCCGATGAATCGCAGGATTGCCCCCAGTGCCACCACGTTCTTGGTCAGCACGGAGCCGATTTCTTTCTTGGCGATGGTGCCGATTGGGATGGGGATTACACAGCGTCCGGGGAGCTCGTGCGTGGGAACGTTATCGCTGTCGTAGATCAACGTGCCACCGGGGCGCAGGGAGTCGACATTATCGTGATAGCCCTCCTCGTTCAAGGCAACGAAAACGTCCACATGACTGCCGTAAGAGAGAAGCACGTGGTCTGCCACACGCACCTGATACAACACGGTGCCGCCCTTGATCTCGGCGGGATAGGTGCGGAAGGTATACACCTCGTAACCCAGCCGCGCCAGCGCCGTCGTCAGCATCTCGCCGAGGCTGAGCACGCCTTCACCCGACTCCCCCGCGAGGCGCACCACGAAGTCGGTCCGTGAACCGTCCATTCTTGCCACTCCTTTGTGCCGAGAAGCGGTGCGACATCGCACCTGCGGTTTCCATTATACCGTATCCGGTGCGTGCCACACAATTTTGGTCAGGCGAAATGTGAGCTATTCACGATTTCTGAGATATTATACCCCACTAATTAGCTTTCCTTGCGTTGCATTGCTACCCGGAGGACGAACCTCCTGGTGAGCAGAGCGAGCCTCCCGGCAGGCGAAGCAATCCCCCACGGCTCACGGGAAGCGAGGGGGATTGCTTCGTCACTTCGTTCCTCGCAATGACACGGGGGCGCGGTGTCATTGCGAGCCTGCCCCCAAGGCAGGCGAAGCAATCCCCTGCGGGTTTTCGGTAGACGAAGGAGATTGCTTCGTCGCTGCGCTCCTCGCAATGACACG
>CAKZNX010000184.1 GCA_937132045.1 uncultured bacterium | reverse complement strand
GGCAGGCGAAGCAATCCCCTGCGGAAGGCGCACGCTGCCCCTCAGAACACAACCTGCTGCATCACCAGACCTGTTTACTCTCTCATAAGCTTTCGCTATAATGGTACAGTATGTATTCTTCCCCACAGGGAGGCGACCGACCATGCGTTACCACAAGGCTTTCACTCTCATCGAACTGCTGGTGGTCATCGCCGTTATCGCCATCCTCGCAGCGATACTGTTCCCCGTCTTTGCACAAGCTCGCGGGAAGGCACGGCAGGCGACCTGTTTAGCCTACACACGCCAGCTGGGGCTGGCGCTGGTGATGTATCGCACAGACTACGACGGACGCAACCCGGGCAATGGCGATGGAAACTGCATGGGGGGCTGGGTCACCGACAGCTGGCCCGCGTGGATGCGCGGCTTCGTGTGGAACTCGGGGGCACAGTGGGTTCCCTGCATCTATGCGGTGCCGGTCGGACAGGAGACCACCGCACCGGTCAGCCCCGACTGGCTTGCGGTAAAGGGACCGGTCAGCGGCGTGCTTTACCCCTACGTGAAGAACGCTGGGTTGTATGTGTGCCCTTCCGACCCGCGTGAGGAGAAACTGCTGAGTTACTCCATGAACGCTGGTGCGGCGTTCATCCCCGAAACGGCAGTGGAGCGCCCTGCGCGCTTTGCACTTCTGATCGACGAACAGATTACCCTCAATGACGGCGCCTACCATCCCGTGAGCGCCGACTGCCCCTCGGTTGTGCATCATGGCGGCGCAGTGTTCCTCTTTTTCGACGGGCATTCGAAGTGGCTCAAGGCGAATCAGCCAGCGGTCATCTGGAACTGCCCCGAAAGCGTGCCCGATGAGGTCTTCTGCTGGAAGATACCCATCAGCGATACCGAGTCCAGCCGTTACAGCTGGTTCTGCCAGCAGGAGTAGCGGGTGGAGGGTATAATGGGAATGCACCGCATCTTATCGCTGGGAGGAAGCCATGAACGCTCTGCTCTGCCCTGATTGCAGCATCGAGATGGAGGTCAAGCGCTACTATGGCGTTGCAGTGGACATCTGCCCCGCCTGCGCTGGCGTGTGGTTCGATGAGTCCGAATTGAAGGCGCTCATGCAGGTGGACCCGCTTATTCTGCTGTCGCTGGAAGACCGCGCCGTGCCGGATGTGGTCTATGCCGATGAAGAGACTGTGGATCGCCGCTGTCCGCGATGCGCCATTGCACTGCACCCCTACCGCTATATGTACGATTCGCCGATAGAACTGGATGGATGCAATCAGTGTCATGGTATCTGGGTGGAGAACGGCGAACTGCGACACATTCACGAGGAGCTGATGGCTCGTCGCGCTTCCGAGCCGGGCGAGGAGGAACGGCGCCGTGTTGCGATCGCACAATACGCTCTTGAAAGTCAGGAGCAGGTGGACCGGGCGAACATGTTGACGTCGCTGTTCAGCCTGTTGCGCAAGCGGGTGCCCCCATTCTCCGGTTTCGGTTCATAGATGGACAGGTTCAGTGCGTGGTTGAGTCTCGGTTCCAACCAGGGCGACCGCCTGCATCATCTGCGGGAAGCGATAGCACGCCTTCAC
>CAKZNX010000183.1 GCA_937132045.1 uncultured bacterium | reverse complement strand
TCACGATGAAAATCGGCATCAATCGGTGGACGATGCCCGACAGCTGGTCGTTTGAGCAGTGCCTCAGGGCGGCAAAGGACGCTGGCTTCGACAGCATTGAGTTCAACATGGCGGAGGACGGCGTGCTTGGTTTTGAGGCGCAGGAGTCTGAGGTTCGCGCTATCGCGGACTCTGCCCGGCGCATCGGCGTGGAGCTGTCCAGCCTCTCCACGGGACTGGGCTGGCGCTATCCGCTGACAAGCCCCGATCCCAGCGTGCGCCAAAGGGGGATGGAGGCAATCCGCAAACAGTTACAGATCGCAGCCTGGCTGGGCGTCGATACCATCCTTGTGGTTCCCGGTCTGGTGAACGAAGAGACCGCGTACAATGAGGCGTACGAGCGCGCCCACAAAGCCCTGCGAGAGATTCTGCCCGACGCCGAGCTTCTGGGTGTGCGTATCGGCGTGGAGAACGTATGGAACAAGTTCCTGCTCAGCCCGCTGGAGATGCGCCAGTTTGTGGATGAACTGGGCAGTCCGTTTGTGGGTGCGTACTTCGACGCAGGCAATGTGCTGGTGATGGGCTATCCCGATCAGTGGATTCGCATCCTGGGCAAGCGCATCTACCGCGTACACGTGAAGGATTTCAAGACGCACATCGGCAACATCACCGCATTCTGCAACCCTCTGCAGGGCAACGTGCCGTGGGCAAAGGTGAACGAGGCGTTGCGACAGGTCGGCTACGATGGCTACATCACCGCAGAGGTGGAAGGCTATCCCGGCTATCCGGAACTGGGGCTGAAACACATTGCCGAAAGCCTGAAGACAGTATTCAAGTAACGTGCTCAAGGAGGTGACGAGGATGCTGCGAGTGGGTATTGTGGGCGCAGGCACGATGGGGCGTACCCATGCTGCTGCGTACACAACGCTGCCAAATACCCAGCTGGTTGGTTTCTTTGATGCCGACCACGCTTTTGCCCAGCGTGTGGCACCGCAGTTCGGCGCGAAGGCGGTGGACAGCTACGACAAGCTTCTGCAGGAAGTGGACATGGTGGACATCTGCACGCCGACGCCGACCCATCTCGACCTGGTGCTGAGGGCGGCGAGTGCAGGCAAGCATATCCTCTGCGAGAAACCGCTGGGGCGCACGCTGGAGCAATGCGAGCAGATGATCGAAGCAACAACGAAGGCGGGTGTAACGCTGATGCCCGCGCAGGTGCTGCGCTTCTTCCCTGAGTTCAAACAGGCGCGCGATCTGGTGCTGGCGGGTGCCGTGGGCAAACCGGCAGCCATCCGCACACGACGCGGCGGACCCTATCCCCGTGCGGCAAACGACTGGTACGCCGACTTCGAACAGAGCGGCGGTCCCATCCTCGATATGGTCATCCACGACTTCGACTGGCTTCGCTGGACGTTCGGTGAAGTGGAACGGGTATACGCCAAAGCGCTCACCTTTAAGAATCTGGATCATATCGATTACGCACTGATCACCCTGCGCCTGCAGAGTGGCGCCATCGCGCACGTGGAGGCGAACTGGGCAGACCCCAGCGGGTTCAAGGTGGATTTCGAAATCGCGGGTGACGCCGGCATGATCGCTTTCGACAGCCGATTCGCGATGCCGCTGTTCGTGGCGAAGTCGGATGCGGGCGGTGGCGGGGGCGGCGTTGCCGTGCCGGAGAGTCCGCTGGCGGAAGACCCCTACATGCTGGAGATACAGCACTTTGTGGACAGCGTGGAAGCCGGCAAGCAGCCGTCCATTACGGCGGAAGACGGTATGAAGGCGGTGGAGATCGCCCTTGCGGCAATCGAGAGCGCGCGCACCGGCAAGGTCATTCGGCTGGGAGGAGGTGCTTGAGATGGCAGTACGGATTGGCATGATGAGCTTCGCCCACATGCACGCTTACTCGTATGCACACTACGTGAAGCAGCTGGAGGCGGAGGGCAGGGCACAGCTGGTGGGTGTGGCAGACGACGACGCCCAGCGGGGTCAGCAGGTGGCACAGCAGTATGGCACCAAATTCTTCCCCAGCTACGAGGCGCTGCTCGACGCGGGGATAGACGCCGTGATCGTCTGTCCGGAGAATATCAAGCACCGTCCGCTCACCGAGCTGGCAGCGAAAGCAGGTAAGCATGTGCTGTGCGAGAA
>CAKZNX010000182.1 GCA_937132045.1 uncultured bacterium | reverse complement strand
GCCGTTTGGGCGCGAGGGACCGCGCGGGGCAGAGCGTCGTGCCCCCCAGCATCAGCGCCAGCGTCAGGGCAATGAACTTGATTGTGCGCATGGTAATTTCCTCATCCTGATAGCTTTACTTCATCATATCATCGAGAGAAAAAACTGGCAACGCGCTCTGGAGGGTGTGTCACGAGGAGAAGCCTGTGGTGCGCAGAGAACGTGTGTGTTGAATCACCGACCACAGGAGCCACACGATGCAAGCGACGGCACCGCACGCGGACGCGACCAGCGAACCGGCAATCCCAATGGTGGGCGCAGCCTATTTCTACTGGTATGAGCGCGACACCCATTCTGACGAGTGGGGCAGCTGGATTGGCGGGGTGCACAACACGCCCCTCTACGGCTACTATGATAACCGCACCCTCGCCGACAATGTGCGCTCGCAGCTGCTGGCGGCTGACTGGGGTATCACGCATCTCTTTATGGACTACTGGGTGCAGGGCTGGAAGGGCGAAAACAACGAGCCGCGCGAAGCCACTGTGCTCAAAGCCACCGAGCGGGTGCGTGCGCTGGGGTACCGGCTGTTCATGGGACTGTATCAGGACGGCGAGAACTTCGCCATGCGCGAGTTCTGGCGCAACCTCAGCGAGCGCAGGGACACCTATCACTGGATGAGCCAGTATGCGCGCTCGCCTGCGTGGACGTGGCTGGCTGGGAAACCGTTTCAGCTGGTCTACTCACGTAACGGCGTGCCGCAACCGACCGTCGACCACGAAGGCTTCCAGCGCTGGCTTGCCGAGCGCTACGGCTCCATCGAACGCCTCAACGCCGAGTGGGGCACTCGTTATCAGCAGTTCTCAGACATCCGCATGAACCTGGACCGCACGGGCTTCCAGCGCGCGATGAGTATCGCCTACCAGTATGAGCGCTGGCAGAAGGACTGGCAGCGGCTGGAGGAGCTGATCCGGTCAGAGCTCGGTTTGCCCGGTCTTATCGCCTCCTTCGACGTGGGCTACGCGCCGTTCATGGGCTTCGGCTTCGAGAGGTTTGCGAGGGTATTCGGTGGCGCGCACTCCTACGCGGGCATCTTTGGTGTGCCACATGAACAGGACGCTGAGCGGTTCCTGCAGGCGGGCGTCACCCGCAAATGCGGTGGCGTCTTCTTCGACCACCTCAAGCACCGCTATTTCGACTGGAACATCCGGGTGCCCGGCACGGGCTACCCGCCCGAACCGCACCACTACGACCGCTTCTGGGTGGGCAATCTCATACGGCAGGTGGACGGCGTGTTGCATCTCAGCTGGAACGAGTGGTGGGAAGGCTCCAACCTCGAACCCAGTTTCGAAGGCGGAAAGCGTTTCTGCGAGACCAACCTGCTTTACAGCACCATCTGGCAGCTGACCTATCCACGCCGGGAGACCGCCCATCCGGTGGCTCTGCTGGTCAACGACTGGATTTTCGAGAGCGGCGCCGGCTTTGCAGGCGATCTGTATCGAGCAGTGCAGGCGTTGCGCGCGCTTCAGGCGCCCTTTGACCTGCTGTTGCCTACCGAGGCAGACGCCGAAACATTACAGCGATACCGCGTGCTGGTAGCTCCGTCCGGCGGCGTCGGCTACGGGCTGAACGGCAAAGGAGAACGCATCCGCGATGCCGTCCAGCAGTGGCTGAGGGCAGGTGACAGGCTTCTCATCACCTCGCATTCGTCCGACAACCCTGTCGGCGAGCTCAGACGGTATGATGTCGCGATGTCCCCGACTCTCACACCGCGAGCGCGCTTCAACTTCTTCGTGGACATCGGGTTGCCCGGCGACGAACGAGTCGTGCAGAGTGGATGCAGTGGTCGCGAAGACTGGGGCAATTTGCCAGCTGGAGCGCACGGCGCAGGCACCCGAGCTACCGTGCGGTGGACGCCGGGCGCAGGCACGATCACCACCCTGCTATTGCCAGCCGAGCCGAACACCGACCTGCTCCTGCGATGGCATGGAAACGTGCTGTGGCAGCACCAGCTCGCGGTGTATGTCAACGACGAGCCGGTCGCTGAAGTGGCGCTGCAAAGCGGATGGCGGGTATACGAAGTGCGCATCCCGGCTTCGAAGGTACGGGCAGGTCGAGCCACCGAGGTGCGCTGGCAATTCTCCGAGGCGATGATTCCCTCGGAAAAAGACCCCGAGCGCTTCAAAGGGGAGAATCGCTCCTGTAACCTCGCGCTGGACTGGCTGCAGATTTCCACTCCCGACGTGCCAGCCGGCGAAAGGACAGGCGTCGAGTGGCGCACGCAGGATACATGTCAGGTTCGCTCCACAGGTGCCACCTTCCGCGCTGACCTTTTCCGCCGTCGCACCGCCCTGCCGGACGGCGAAATCTACAGCCTCTACAGCGACAGTTTGCCCAGAGACATCCTGACCCATGTGAACGGCTCGGAGGTATTGACCGTCAACGGAATCTTCACGGACGACCCTCGCTGGTGGGAGACGCTCATCGAGGGAATGGCTCGCGTCACGTGTGGCAGGTTCGTGCGGCTCGCTGACGTTTCGACACCCGATACCCCTGACCTGATGAGCGCGGTGCTGGAGGCAGGAAACACCCGTTTCCTGCTGGTGGAAAACCGAACCGGCAAACGGCAAACACTGAACCTGCACTGTCCCCAACCTGATGCACTTCCCCTTGCGGAGGTGACCACACTAACGCTGGACGGCAGGCATTTCCTTCCGCGCAAAGTGAGCCGACTGCCTTTTGAGGACACCATCGAATACGTGGCAGCATACCAGCTGGTGAATGCGCCCGTGTCGCTCGGTACGCCCCCATGGGTGATGTTCCCGGGTGCGAAGCTGCGACTGCCTGCTACGGTCAAGAACCTGACCCCTCAGCCAGTACAGGTCACGCTGAGGGTGACTGCCAGGATTGCC
>CAKZNX010000181.1 GCA_937132045.1 uncultured bacterium | reverse complement strand
TCACATCGGCAGAGTGAGTTGAGCGTCTGGGCTAACCGATTCCTCCGACAGGGCAGACGCGGGTTGCGATGCTACTCTTAGCAGTGTCTCGCGAAGGGGCTGGTCGTCCACGGTGGGGAAGGCGAACGCTCCCTCAGCGAGCAGGTGCTCGTTGTCCGGTGGCGCCCACTCGCCAAGGTAGACAAACAGCGGTACCCATCCGCGCTTCAGGTTTTCTACCGCTCCTGCCCAGGTGCCGCCCTTTTGCTTCTCGCAGGCAACGACCAGCGCGCAGTCCGACAGGCAGTAGATGACCTTGTTCCGCCCCATGGCATTGCCTACGGAGAAGCCGCTTTCGGGGTGGTAAGGTGACACGAGACAGAGCTTGTCCGCCAGCAGATACTCCCTGAGCGATGAGTCCGCCGCGGTGCGCCCCAGGTCCGCTGGCAACACTGCCACGCACGCTCCGTACTCCTCCAGCACGCCGTTCATGGCGGCGCGGTCCACGCCTCTGGCGCCTCCCGTTATCACGTTCCATTTTTCCCATGCGCACCCGTTGGCGATCTCACGGGTGAGATCCTGCAGGTTATCGCTGACGTTGCGCGAACCGACGATAGCCAGCCCATGCTCATTCAGCAGCTCCATGCGCCCAAACCCATACAGCAGCACCGGCGCCTGTTCGCCCAGCCGCTGGGTGAGGATGCCAGGATACCCATCATCTTCCCACGAGAGTATCCACATGCCCGCGTTCAGCCATCGCTCCAGCCACAGCGCCAGAGAAACACCCCGCTGAATCAGCGCATTCAATCGCTCACCGGGGAGCTTCGCGAGCCTCTTGTCGGTTTCCATCTCCTGGAGGAGCGTTACCGCGTTCGGTTCGAGCAGAGCTTCCAAAGGCAGCTGGCGCTCAGCAAGCCACTTCTGCACGCTCACGAACTCCGTCTGGCTGAGCGGCGCGACATCCTGACCGGGCATGTGTGCGCACAGCAGACAGGCTATCTGCGTGAAGGGGGTCAGGGTATCCATAT
>CAKZNX010000180.1 GCA_937132045.1 uncultured bacterium | reverse complement strand
GAGGAGCGAAGCGACGAAGCAATCCCCCTCACCCCTCGTGTCATTGCGAGGAGCGAAGCGACGAAGCAATCCCCCTCACCCCTCGTGTCATTGCGAGGAGCGAAGCGACGAAGCAATCCCCCTCACCCCTCGTGTCATTGCGAGGAGCGAAGCGACGAAGCAATCCCCCTCGCCTCCCACCAACCGCAGGGAGAGCGACCCGGCTTCGTCGAATCCAGAACATTGGCAAGCGGTCCTGCCTTTGCAGCGGAGGTAGACCAATGAGACAATCCCAGCAGGTCATCACGGTGACAGGTGCCGTGTCAGCCACCAGGCTCGGCATCGCGCTTCCGCATGAGCATGTGATGGTGGATTTCATCGGGGCGGACAGGGTAAGCCGCTCGCGCTATGATGCGGACGAGGTGTATCGGGCCGTTCTGCCCTATCTGCAGAAGGTGAGGCAGGCGGGCTGTCGTACGCTAATGGAGTGCACACCAGCATATCTGGGACGCGACCCACAACTGCTCCAGCGCCTCAGCCGTGCGAGCGGACTCTACATCCTCACCAACACCGGCTGGTATGGCGCAGCCAGCGATAAGTATCTGCCCGCGAAGGTGCATACCCTCACTGCCGAACAGATTGCCGCCGAGTGGATTGGCGAGTTCGAGAAGGGCATCGAAGGCACCAGCATCCGACCCGGCTTCATCAAAATCGGGGTAGACCCGGAACCTTCGCCGGTGGACATGCGCCTGCTGGAGGCGGCGGCGATCACGCACCGGAAGACGGGATTGACCGTCGCCTCGCACACCGGCGTCGGCTCGGCAGCACGCAAACAGATTGAACGGCTGAAAGAGATGGGGGTGAACCCCTCGGCATTCATCTGGGTTCATGCGCAGGTGGAGACCGATCCGCAGATGCACGTGTGGGCAGCGCAACAGGGAGCATGGGTGGAGTTCGACGGCGTGTCCCCGCAGACGGTAGACCAGCATGTGCAGCTGCTGGTGCACATGAAGAGACAGGGGCAGCTGCATCGCGTGCTGGTATCGCATGATGCTGGCTGGTACAACGTGGGCGAGCCAGGCGGAGGCACCTTCCGCGAATACACCACGCTGTTCAGCCAGATGCTCCCGGCACTGCGAAAAGCGGGTTTCACCGACGGCGATACACAACAGGTGACAGCCACGAACCCCCAGCGCGCGTTCACCGTGCAGGTGCGCCTCGCCTGAAACCAGCGGAGGATGCCACACGAGTTTCGGAAACCCGTTGACGATCAGATTCCGGAGGGATTGCCATGAGTGCAACAGTCCGCTTCGAGGGGCGCTACTTCTCCGGCAGGGGCGACGTGGACTATCTGCAGCTGCTGGAAATCGCCCGACGCATGTTCGCCCCCGACCCTGAGTTCCAGAACCTGCCCATGCTTTACACCCCGGCATGGAACGGCTTTGTGGAAGGTCCCACCTGGAACGCCTGGTGGATACAAAACAGCTACGGCACCACCTACTGCGCTCTGCCCTTTCTGCTGGAGCCATACCTCACCTTCCTGCAGAACGCTCAGGACCTGTGGTTTGACCAGATGGGTGACGGCAAAACGGAACGTCCGTTCCAGCTGGGAGAGCGCCGATTCGACTGGGTTCCTCCCGACGGTTGCCTGTGCGATGCCGCCGCACCGGGAATGTTCATTGCCAAGCAGGGCGACGGATGGGTGGAGATCCACGACTGGGGCATGGAGTTCACCGCTGCCGGGCTGTTGATGCAGGCGGAGCTTCTGCTCATCAGCCGCGACATGGAGGCAATCGGTCGCTACCTGCCCCGACTCGAGCGCTGTGCGGAGTTCATCGAGAGCCGACGTGACCCACAGAATAACCTGTTCCTCGCCGGACCGGCAGCCAATCTGCTGGCGCCCAGCTACGCGGGCTGGAAACGCCCCGACGGCACCTACGGCATGGCGTATCTCGCTGGATTGTCCATTACCACCATCGCCGCGCTGGACAGGCTGATCGAGCTGGAGCGCCTGGTGGGCAATTCCCAAAAGGTGCGCGTGTACACTGGACGACGCGAACGGGCGCGCAAGGGACTGGCGCTGCTCACCACCGACGAGGGCTACTTTATCAAATCGCTCGATCCGGACGGCACCCGACATGGCGTGTACGGGGCGCCCAAACACGGCTACTTCGAGACCCCTCCCAATCACGACGCCATCTGCTTCCGCGTGGTGGACGACGAGCAGGCACAGCGAATCTACGCCAAAATCGCGTCCATCCCCGGCTTGCGCCCTTACGACTTCATCATCCCCAACTATCCCTCGCTGGACGACCTGTACACCGCCCCTGAAGGCTTGTGGGCGTTCGGCACGTGGGTGAACGGCGGACACTGGTCCACCTGCGAGGCGCGAATGGTGATGGCGTACTACCGCCTCGGCAAGCACGAGGACGCCCGGCGCTCGATGAAGCGATTGCTGGATTTTGCCCGGCGTTTCCGCATGGACAACCCACTGGTGAAGTTCGGAAGCGACGTATACCAGCCGGGGGAGCCTATCAACATCACCTACGATGCCTTCGGGCCGCCGGCTGCGATGGTGCGAGGGCTGTTTGAATACCTCTACCGTGCCGACGGTCTGACGCTGATACCCCATTTGCCCGCCGGCATCACCGAACTGCATCAGCGGTTCCCCGTGCGCTTCGGGAAAAAGCAATTGTATCTGTCGGCAGTGGGACAGGGAAGCATCCGCTCGGTTCTCGTGAACGGCAGAGAGTGGCAGTGGCACGACAGCACTTCGGTGTTCCTGCCCTACGAGCGCACGCCGGAGGTGGCGACACTGCAGGTGATACTGGGCAACGCCAAACCTGTACGCCCACCGAAACCGCGGGTACCCACCTCCCCGAAGGAGGTGCTGGCACAGTTCGCCTCAAGCCAGACTCACGGCTCGCTGGCTTCGCTCAGAGAGAAAGTTGATCCCTTTGCGCGTTTTCTTCAGCGGCTGGAATCGGTGCGGCGCACCGTCAGCTATGAAGCAGCACATGCCCAGCTTATTGTGGAGCAGTGGTTGACGGTGCTGAAGCGCACGGAACTGCAACGTGCTGGCAAGTTGCCTCGCCTGCCCGACCGCTCACAGGAGGCAGCAGACAGGAGCTACACGGACACACTGACGCGCCTTGCAGAGGGACTACAGCGGACACTGGAGGGTTACGCCGGGTCGCCTGATGCGCAAAAACGCCATCTGTACGATCTGTGGCAGAAGGCAAAAGTGGCCTAACGGAGCAGGTTTCATTGCGAGCCTGCCCTCAAGGCAGGCGAAGCAATCCCC
>CAKZNX010000179.1 GCA_937132045.1 uncultured bacterium | reverse complement strand
TTCACCAAGAACCTGCTGGGCGACATCCTGAGCTTTCCCGAGCTGGCGGAATCGCACATCGCCTTGATGGATATTGACCCCGACCGTCTGCACACCGCGCGACGTGTGGCAGAGAAGGTGGCGAAGGCAGTCAACGCGCATCCCACCATTACTGCCACGCTGGATCGGCGCGAGGCGCTGGACGGCGCAGATTACGTGATCAACACCATTCAGGTCGGCGGATACCAGCCGTCCACGGTGATCGACTTCGAGGTGCCGAAAAAGTACGGCTTGCGTCAGACCATCGCGGACACGCTGGGCGTGGGCGGCATCATGCGCGCCCTGCGAACCATTCCGGTGCTGCTGAACATCGCTCGCGACATGGAGGAGTTGTGCCCGAACGCGCTGTTCATCAACTACACCAACCCCATGGCGATGAACGTGTGGGCGTGGTATCGGGCGTCGAAGGTGAAGGTGGTAGGGCTGTGTCACAGCGTGCAGGGCACGGCGTGGTCGCTGGCGGTGGAGGACCTGAAAATCCCCTTCGAAGAGGTGAACTACGTCTGCGCGGGCATCAATCACCACGCTTTCTACCTCCGCTTCGAGCGCAACGGCGAGGATCTGTACCCGCTCCTGCGCCAAATCTATCTGGAAGGGCGCGTCCCCCACTACAACCGGGTGCGCTACGAGATGATGATGCGGCTGGGCTACTTCGTGACCGAGTCCAGCGAGCACTACGCGGAGTATGTGCCCTACTTCATCCGCCGTGACCGTCCCGACCTCATCGACCGGTTCAACATCCCGCTGGATGAGTACATCCGCCGATGCGAGGAGGTGATTGCCCGGTGGGAGCAGATGCGCGTGGAGTTCGAGAGCGATGACCCCATCGAGGTGCATCGCAGTATGGAATATGGCTCGCTCATCATCCACAGTATGGAGACAGGCATTCCGCGCGTGGTATACGGCAACGTGCGCAACGACGGGCTGATCAGCAACCTTTTGCCCGGCTGCTGTGTGGAGGTTCCCTGTCTGGTGGACAAGAACGGTATCCAGCCGGTGCACATCGGCGAACTACCCCCTCAGCTGGCAGCAATAATCTCCACGAATGTGAACGTGCAGTACCTGACCGTGGAGGCGGCACTGACCGGCAAGCGGGAGTGCATCTACCACGCGGCGATGCTGGACCCGCACACGGCGGCGGAGCTGACGCTGGATGAAATCTGGGCGCTGGTGGATGACCTCCTGGAATCGCACGGCGAGATGATACCCATCGGTAAGGGATAGAAAAAAGCGGCAGGGATGGTCACCCTGCCGCAACAGTTTAGAGCTTGAGAGCGGCCCTATTCTAAATGCCCGAGGTTCCGTTTTGAGGTGGTCAACTATCGCCCCACCGCCTGTCACGGCGGAGCGACAGCAAGGAATCTTTTTACCCGTTTGACGGCGGGACGTCTGGTCAGCGCCTGCAGAAGCTGCTGAAGCGCCCTCACATATTCGCCTGCGCCCTCTGCCTGCGCGTCGTGCAGTTCGCCGACCGGGTCGCTGACCAGGATCCGCACGATCTGCGCCTTGTACAGCAGCAGTTCCAGCGCATCCACCATGTATTCGGGTGCAGCGCCTTCCGCCACCAGCGAGCTGGGCAGGTAGCGCCAGCACAGGCACCTGCGCTTCTGCCTCTCGAAGTCGTTGACCGCTTTCAGCCACAGCCCCTCGCCGACGTAACGGATGGTGCGCAGAACGCTGTGCAGGTCTGGGTAACCATTGGGGTGTTCCGGTAGCGGTTCGGCTACGGAGAGCACGCGCACGCGCAAGGCGAGCTGCGATAGTACAGCGATGTAGTGGTCAAGGTCGCGCATCGCCTGACGAAAGGCGCGAGCCTGCGCCGGGCACCGCACATTGTAGCCCACCAGGTATCTTACCGGATGAGCGGGCAGGAAGTGCTCTGCAGACACCGCGAAGATGCGCTTCACCACATCGTCTATGTCGTCGCCTGCCTGCCAGCGGTTGAGGAATTCGCATCGCAGTTCTTCCAATCGCCGCAGCCGCTGCGGGTCGGGCAGGCGCAGTACCTCACTATCTTCCACAGAAACTTCGTGCAGACCATCCACTTCCACGTGAGTAAAAAAGCGGAAGGTGGAAGCATCAACCATCATGTAACCTCCATCGAACATCGGAAAGTACTCTGAAGACGCATGTTCTCCTGAAAGCTGCCCTCATGAGCATTCGCTGTGCTACGGGAAGTCTGCGCTGTGAGAAACATCATCGTGGAAAACTCTGCAGGATCGCCTTCACTCTTTCTGATGCGCGCGAGAGGGCAAATGTTTCAGCGATTTTGTGCGTATTCGCCGGATTTCTGCACTACCGGGAGAACAGGAAGTGCGCCGGGCGGTGTGCAACTGTACCATGACACAACTTTCGCATGAGGAGAGATGAGATGGGCTCACTGAAGATTGGTGTGGCGTTGTGGTCGCTGTCGGGTGGAGAAACGGAGGAGGCGCTGTTAAATGCCCTGCAGACGGTGGCGGAGCTGGGTTTTCAGGGAGTGCAGTTATGGAACGTGGCGAGTTACGGTCCGTGTGTGCTGGACCCGGATGTGTGCCAGGGCGCTCAGCGTGCCGAGTGGCGCAGGCGTGTGGAGTCGTTCGATCTGCAAATCAGCGGGTTCTGCGCCCAGATGTCGGGGCCGAGGCGTTTCGGCGGGTTCGATGAGGCGGAAGGCATTGAGGAGCGAATCGCGAAGACACAGCGCTGTATCGAACTGGCGGTGGACATGGGCTCGCCCATTGTCACCACACACCCGGGCGTCATTCCTGAAGACACGAACGACCCCATCTATCCCATCATTCGCGGGGCGATCGAACAGATTGTGCGACACGCCGAGAAGGTGGGGGGCATCTTCTGCATCGAGACGGGGATGGAGCCTGCTCCGGTTCTGCGCCGGTTCATCGAGGACATCGGAAGCCCAGCCCTGCGGGTGAACTACGACCCAGCGAATATGCTGTGGTATGGCGTGCTGGAGGGCGTGAGGGAACTGGCGCCGTATATCGTGCACACCCATGCCAAAGACCAGCATCCTGCCACGAAGAAGCCCACGGTGGGACAGGGCGCCGTGCCCTGGGACGAGTACATCGCCCTGCTGAAGTCCACCGGCTACGACGGATGGTACGCTGTGGAAGACGAAAGCGGTCAGGATGTGGTAGAGTCTTTACGGCAGGGTCTGGAGTTCCTGAAAAGGTATTAAGAAGGCGAAGCTGGGGACGGATACGCCCCCAGCCCCTTCCCCAGGGCGAGAAGCACCTTACAGTGACGAGGAAAAGGCATTGAATCAGGCGGTTCGCTGTCCCAAATGCGCAGCAGAAGTCGGCGATCCCACACAGCCATGTCCGCAGTGTGGATACATCATCGAGCATCCGCAACGCAAGCGCTATCAGAAACATGCTCTGGTGTCTCTGGTGGTGGTGTTGCTTGGCTACGCGCTGGGGATGATCGGCACGGCGACGCGGGTGGACGTTCTGGGCATCGGCGGTTTACTGATGGGCTTCGTGGGTGGGGTATGGCTGATGGCTTCGCTGTACCTGCTTCTGCGCACTGGAGTGTAGTGCGGTTGACGCTCCCGATGCTGGCAGGCTATAATCTGCCCGAAGGAGGAAGTGGGCATAAGAGTCGTCGTTGCGGGTGAAGACTGGCAGGAGAGCCTGTGCTCAGTGTGGCGTGAGCTGCAGGCACTGAACCCGCAGGTTTCGCCGTTTCAGAGCTGGGAATGGACGAGCCTGTGGTGGAAGCACTTTGGCAAGAGAAAACAGGCGCGGGTGCTGTGCGTGAAGGACGGCGCAGAGACGGTGGGCATTGCCCCGCTGTATGGCAGCCGAACTGGCATGGGCGCCTGTCTGCGCTGGATCGGCACGGGAATATCCGACAGGCTGGGTATCATTGCGGAACCCGGGCTGGAGAGACAGGTCGCCGAGGCGGTAGCAGAATGGCTGGAGGCACAGCCCTGCACCGATCTGCACCAGCTGGCGGACGGCTCGTGGCTGGCACGCGCTGCAGAGGCGCACGGGTGGTTTGTGGTGCGGCAGGAGAAATGCCCGTATGTGCCGTTGCCCGTAACATGGGAGCAGTACTGGGGGTCATTAAGTAAGAAGACGCGCTTCAACATCGGCTATGCCCAGCGGCAGATACAGCGAGAGCTCGGCGAGATGGAGATGCGCACCGCCTGTGAGGGTGAGCTGCCGCAGGCGCTGGAAGCACTATTTGACCTGCACACCCGCCGCTGGCGGCAGCGCCTGTTGCCCGGAGGGTTCTTTCACCCGCGGGTGAGGCAGTTTCACCGCGAGTGGGCGCAGATGGCAAATGCCAACGGCTGGTTGCGCCTGCACCTTCTGCTGGTAGCAGGCACCGTGCAGGCAGTGCTGTATGTGTTTCACTTTGGGCGGCGTGCGTATTACTATCTGGGTGGCTTTGAACCGGCGCTCACCCGTTATAGTTTGGGTACGGTGCTCACCGCGCACGCCATTCGGCAGGCGATTGAGCAAGGCTGTGTGGTGTTCGACTTCCTGCGTGGCGATGAGCCGCACAAGTATCGGTGGAAGCCGCAGGTACAGTGGCATCGCCGGGCGTGCCGTGCAAAGGGGATGCTGGCGTGGGCATGGCGCAGACGGGTAGAGTGGGAAACGCGGCTGTGGTGGTGGTTGCAGGCGCGTCTGCATGGAGGGAGGGAGTCGTAGGATGCGGGTGATTACCCTTCTGCTGGCATTAGCAGCGTGTGCGGGAGTGGTGTATAATCACGTGCAGTTGCGTGGCATCCGCCAGCAGGTGGAGCAGATACAGACACGACTTGCCAGCCAGACCAAGCCGACTGAACCGGTGGGCGTGCTGGAGGCGAAGAAGCATCTGCAGCGTGCGTTACAGCTGATTACCGAGGGCAAGCTCGAGGAAGCGCGTGCGGAGCTGGAGCGGGGTAGCGAGGCGATCGCCGAGTCCGCTCGCAAAAGCGGGAACGGTCAGCCCGCGCTCGAGCAGGTTCAGCAGATGGTGGACAGCGTGCGCAAGGAGCTGGCGCGTTTCTGGTCAGGTAAACAGGAGTCAAAGCCATGAAAGGCAGAGTGTGGCTCGCACGGGTGGGGATACTTCTTCTCGTGCTACCGGCGATGCTGTCGCTGGCGAGTTGTCGCGGTACGAACCTGCTGAGCAAGCAGGAGGAGATCCAGATCGGCAAAGAGGGTTCGGCGGCGATAGAGAAGGAGTATAAGCTGGACACCAACCCTCAGCGCGTGGCGATGGTGCAGGAGATCGGTCAGCGCGTGCTGGAGGGGATGCGCCAGGTGGAAGGCAAGCGTGCGCCCGACTTTCCCTTCACGTTCAAGGTGCTGGATACGAAGGAGGTCAATGCGGTATCCTTGCCGGGCGGTCCGGTTTACGTGTTTCGGGGGCTGATGGAACAGACGGGTGACGACCGTGATATGCTGGCGGCGGTGATTGCGCACGAGGTAGCGCACATCGTGGCACGTCACGCAGCGAAGCAGATATCGAGCAGTATTCTGGCAGACCTCGCGATCTCGCTGGGCACGAGGGGGAGCGCGCAGAAGGCGGCGAGCATCGCCACGTCGCTGGTGATGTTGCAGTACAGCCGGGATGACGAGTACGACGCCGACCGAAGGGGCATCCATTACACCCACGCCGCCGGTTACGACCCGGAGGGGCTGGTGCGGTTCTTCGAGAAGCTGCGCACGCTGGAAAAGGGCGAGATGAAGGGTTTGCTGGCGAACCTGCGCACGCACCCATTGACTGAGAACCGCATTGCGCGAGCGAAGAAGCTCATCGCGGAGCTACCCGATCGGCAGTCTCCGAGTGCGGCGCCGGGACAATGAGAGTCACTGCCGTTATCCCCGCGTACAACGAGGAGACCCGCCTGCCCCGGGTGCTGGAGGCGGTGCGGGGTTCCTCGCTGGTGGACGAAGTGATCGTGGTGAGCGATGGCTCGCTGGACGGCACCTACGAGGTCGCGCGCCGTTTTGATGGTGTTCGTGCTCTGCAGTTGCCGCAGAATCTGGGCAAGGGCGGGGCGATGCACGCGGGCGCCTGCCAGACCGATTCGCCGGTGCTGGTGTTCCTCGACGCCGACCTCATCGGCCTGACGTCAGACCATGTGGATCGTCTGGTGGAACCGGTCTGCGAGGGTAAGGCGGATATGACCCTGGGCGTGTTTCGCGGAGGGCGTCGCGCCACCGACCTTGCACAGAAGCTGTTTCCCTTTGTCAGTGGACAGCGCGCCATTCGCCGCGAGCTGTTCCTCGCGGTGCCCAATGTGCAGTACGCGCGCTTCGGCGTGGAGACGCAGATTACCCGCTGGGCACAGCGCCAGCGGTGGCGTGTGCAGTATGTGCCCCTTCATGGGGTGACGCATCCGATGAAGGAAGAGAAGCTGGGACGCCTGCGCGGGACGGTGGCGCGTCTGCGCATGTATGCCGACATCGCGCGGATTTTGCTGGATGGTCGTACCCCGAAGACCGCCAGGCGCCTCTTTCGCCTGCGTCACAAGTAGCGCGGTGGTCATCTTCCAAGCCCGCGCCA
Organism: uncultured bacterium; assembly: GCA_937132045.1. Lineage (GTDB taxonomy): Bacteria > Armatimonadota > HRBIN16 > HRBIN16 > HRBIN16 > HRBIN16. The sequence continues at coordinate 364 of CAKZNX010000179.1, read as the reverse complement.
CGCGCTATGCCCCCCGTGTCCTTGCGAGGAGCGAAGCGACGAAGCAATCCCCCTCACCACCCGTGTCATTGCGAGGAGCGAACCGACGAAGCAATCTCCCTCTCGCCACCCGTGTCCTTGCGAGGAGCGAAGCGACAAAGCAATCCCCCTCGCCACCCGTGTCATTGCGAGGAGCGAAGCGACGAAGCAATTCCCCTCGCCTCCCGTGTCATTGCGAGGAGCGAAGCGACGAAGCAATCCCCTTCACTAACCAGAATCCGCAGGGGATTGCTTCGCCTGCCGGAAGGCAGGCTCGCAATGACAACGTGTGCCTGTCGTGTCATTGCGAGGAGCGAAGCGACGAAGCAATCCCCTTCACTAACCA
>CAKZNX010000178.1 GCA_937132045.1 uncultured bacterium | reverse complement strand
TGGAGCTGGGTATCAACTTCTTCGACACCGCCAACAACTACGGCTGGAAAATGGGTGAGCGCATCACCGAGAAGATTATCGGGCGATGGTTTGCACAGGGCGGCGGCAGGCGTGAGAAGACCGTCATCGCGACGAAGGTATATAACCCGATGGGCGAGTGGCCCAACGAGTCGCGTCTGTCTATTCTGCACATCAAGCGTTCGTGCGAGGACAGCCTTCGGTGTCTGCAAACGGACCACATCGACCTGTTTCAGATGCACCACATAGACCGCGAGTGCCCGTGGGAAGAGGTTTGGCAGGCAATGGAGCAGCTGTACCGCGAGGGCAAAATCCTGTATGTGGGCAGCAGTAACTTCGCGGGCTGGCACATCGCGCAGGCTCAGGAGGCAGCCAAACAGCGCCACTTCATGGGGCTGGTTTCCGAGCAGAGCCTGTACAACCTCAACGAACGCACGCTGGAGCTGGAGGTCATCCCTGCGTGCCAGGCGTACGGCATCGGCATCATCCCGTGGAGCCCGCTGGCTGGCGGACTGCTTGGCGGTGTGCTGCAGAGCGTGAAGGAAGGTCGTCGTGCCTCAGACTACATTCAGAGACGGGTTGCTGCGATGCGCGACAAGCTGGAGGCATGGGAAGGGCTGTGTGCCGAACTGGGCGAAGCGCCCGCGAACGTGGCGCTGGCGTGGCTGCTGCACCAGCCCGGTGTGACCGCGCCAATCATCGGTCCACGCACCCTGCAGCAGCTGGACGAGAGTATGCGCAGTCTGGAGATTCAGCTGAGCGAGGAAGTGCTGAAAAAACTGGACGGAATCTTCCCGGGGCCCGGAGGTCCCGCGCCAGAGGCGTACGCCTGGTAAGCGTGCTTTCCTCCCGCCGGCATCTGTCGGCGGGAGGTGCTTTCCTGTTACAGCTGGTTGTCCTCTTTCACCTCGATGGGGGCGCGGTAAGTCTCTTCAGGTTTGGTGTATGCCGGTGAGTGGTACTGCGGAATAATCTGCGCGCACCCGCGCCGACACCCGTCCACACATGCCCCACAGATAATGCACCGGAACGGCTCGAAGACCAGCTCGCGCTCCGTGCGGTTCACCCGAATGGCGCTGGCGGGACAGCGCAGGGCGCACGCACCGCAGAAGATGCAACGACTGATGTCAAAGATGACCCTGCCCCGCGCCCTTGCGAAGGCTTCACGTCGTCTATAAGGATGTGGTCGAGTGGCTGGTTTGGTGACCAGATTCCCCACCACCGCTTTCAACATCTTTGGCATGGTCAGGTCTCCCTCAGCGCTCCGTGCAGCTGATGCACGGGTCGATGGACAGCGTAATCACTGGCACGTCGGCGAACTCCGCGCCTGGCAACATCTCCAGCAGGGTAGGCACGTTAGCCAGTGTGGGCGTGCGCACCCGCATCCGCTCGAGGTTCTTCGTACCGTTGCCAGCCACGAAATACAGCAGCTCTCCGCGAGGCGCCTCCACACGCACGATCGCTCGTCCGTTGGGGTTGCCGCGCGGCTTGGTGAGGATGTCTCCTTCTGGCAGGTTCTGCAGCGCGCGGCGCACGAGGTCGATCGTCTGGAAGCACTCTCTGGCTCGCACCACCGCGCGCGCATAGCAGTCACCTGCCGTCTCCACTATCGGCTCAAAACCCAGCTCCCCATACGCGGCGTAGCCGGTCATTCGAAGGTCCTGTGCCACACCGCTGGCGCGCAGGACAGGCCCCACAGCGCCCAGTCGTAATGCCTGGTCGGCAGTCAGCACTCCCTTGCCGACGGTACGCTTCCGTACCGTGTAATCTTCGAGGATTACCGGCAGGATGGCGTTGAGTTGCTTCTCGCACTCGGCAAGGGTACGGAGCGTTTCTTCTATCTGCTCTTCGGTGAGGTCGCGACGTACCCCACCGATCGTGTTGACAGAGATGATGACGCGGTTGCCCGCCGTTTTCTCCAGCGCATCCATGACCATCTCACGGATGCGCCATATCTGCATGAACAGGCTCTCAAATCCAAAGGCATCAGCCAGCAGACCCAGCCACAGCAGGTGGCTATGAAGGCGATGCAGTTCCGTCCACACCACGCGCAGGTAGTTCGCACGAAGGGGCGGTTCCACTGCCAACAGCTTCTCCACCGCCATACAATATGCCAGCCCGTGCGTGGCACTGCAGATACCGCACACTCGTTCCACGAGGTACACGTTCAGCGGATAGTCGTTCTTCTCGCCCGCTTTCTCGATACCCCGGTGCACGTAACCCAGCGCGGGCAAAACCTGCCCGATGTTCTCGTCCTCCAGCGTGATGCGAAGCTGTATCGGCTCGGGCAGAACCGGATGCTGAGGACCAAAGGGCAATATGGTCTTAACTCCCATCGCCGTCCCTCCTCGTATTCGGTTTGCGCATGGGAGGCGAGGGCAGCTCGTCCGACACCAGCATCCTGCCCTGATAGTCCACGTTCAGCCCGTCCACCTTCACGCCGAACAGGTCTTTCATCTCGTTCTCCGCCACGAACGCGGAGAAGTATATCGGCGTGATGCTGGGAATGGGGTCATCCTTCTCGACGGCGACCAGCAGGTGGCTCATCTGCAACTGGTGGTCGAAGTGATAATACACCTCGAACTGCTCGCCCGTGTCGACGCACGTGGTGGTGATGAAACGAAAGCCCTGCGAGGCGAGCTCTGCCACTCGCTCCAGCAACTCCTCTTTGCGGACCACCTGCACGTTGTCGATATCGGGCAGTTCGGTATGCACCGTGCGTGCCTCGCCCATCGCCTGCCTCACTTTCCGCGCCTCAGCGGTGTGTGCTCGGACATGCGCTCCACCGCCATCAGCACGCCTTCGATAATGGCTTCAGGTTTGGCAGCACACCCTGGAATGTACACGTCTACCGGTATCACCTTGTCCACGCCACCCAGACAGTTGTAGCATTCGCTGAACACGCCGCCCGAGCAGGCGCACGTGCCCACTGCCACCACCGCCTTCGGTGAGGGCATCTGCTCGTACAGGTTGCGAAGCACCCTCGCGCCACGATGGGTGACCGGACCGGTGACCAGCAATACATCTGCATGTTTCGGGTTTCCGACGTTCACAATCCCAAATCGTTCGAGGTCGTACATGGGGGTCAAGCAGGAGAATATCTCTATATCGCACCCGTTACAGCTGCCGGAGTTATAGTGCAGCACCCACGGGGACTTCATTCTTGCCTTATCGATGAGTTTCACGGTGCTTTCTCCTTCTCCGCTCCGCGCTGATCGGCTCGCCGGTCAAGTCACTACATTTATCATGTTTAATATACCATAATTCTGAAGCCACAGCAACCCGCAACACACACTGGGAAATCGCTTTTGTTATGAATTGTTAAGATTTCCGTGCCCGCACTATTACTGGGCAGGAAAAACTGTTCCTTTTCGTGAATAAAGTACAGCAAACTCGTTCACTCTCAATAACAGCGGGTAGGGTCATGCGAATAGGCGTTACGCAAGAAACCTTTGCAGGAGAAACAAGGGTAGCGCTGGTGCCGGCTGCGGTCGCTACGCTGAAGAAGGCAAAGGCGGAAGTGCTCGTTCAGCAGGGTGCGGGCAGGTTTGCCGGGTTCTCTGACCTGGAATATGCCGAAGGGGGCGCAACCGTCGTGCCCGGCCGTGAGGAAGTGATTGCGGGGGCGGACATCGTCCTGCAGGTGCGCTCTCTGGGAGCCAATCCCGAAGGCTACGCTACCGAGCTGTCTCTGGCGCGTGAGGGACAGGTATGGATTGCGATGATGGACCCCCTGTGGGCGCCTGAGCCTGTTGCCGACGCGGCGAAGAAGGGCGTTGTGGCGTTTGCGCTGGAACTGGTGCCGCGCATCACGCGTGCCCAGCCGATGGACGTTCTCTCCTCGCAGTCCAATCTGGCGGGTTACAAGGCGGTGTTGCTCGCAGCGACGGAACTGACCAAAATCTTTCCCATGATGATGACGGCGGCGGGCACCATCACGCCGGCGCGGGTGTTCGTCATCGGTGCGGGGGTGGCTGGCTTGCAGGCTATCGCTACAGCGCGGCGGCTGGGAGCGGTGGTCAGCGCGTACGATGTTCGCCCGGCGGTGCGCGAGCAGGTGGAGAGTTTGGGGGCGCGCTTTGTGGAGCTGCCTCTGGAGGTGCAGGATGCGCAGGATGCCGGTGGTTACGCTCGCGCGCTTGGCGAGGATTTCTACCGCAGGCAGGCGGAGATGATCGCGAACGTGTTGCCCGAGAACGATGTGATCATCACCACCGCGGCAGTGCCGGGACAGCGCGCGCCGGTGCTCATCACGCGCGAAATGGTGGAGGGAATGCGCCCCGGGTCGGTGATTGTGGATCTGGCGGCGGAGCGCGGAGGCAACTGCGAGCTCAGTCAGCCCGGAAAGACGGTGGTGCACCACGGGGTGAAGGTGATCGGTCCGGTGAACCTGCCTGCTACCATGCCCTACCATGCCAGTCAGCTCTACGCACGCAACATCAGCAGCTTTGTGTTGAACCTTCTCAAAGAGGGCGCGTTGAACCTCGATATGGACGATGAGATTATCCGCGAATCGCTTCTGACGCGGGAGCGACAGGTGGTGCACCCGCGCGTGCGCGAGAAGCTGGGATTGAGCGCTTCCTCAGAACACGGGAACGGAGGCAACAGCTAATGGAACTGCAGGACATCCTGAGCAACCTGTATGTGTTCGTGCTGGCGACTTTTCTGGGGCTGGAGGTGATACGACGGGTATCACCCCTGCTTCACACGCCGTTGATGTCGCTCACCAACGCCATCTCCGCCATCAGCCTCGTGGGGTCGCTGGTCATCCTGGGAGCGCAGGAGACCACGATGACCACCATACTGGGCGCCATCGCGGTGACCGCTTCCACCATCAACGTGGTCAGCGGTTTCCTCATCACCGACCGAATGCTCAAGATGTTCAAACGGCGTGAACCTTCCGAGCGAGGGAAGTCGTCATGAGTGTGCAGGCTATCTTCACTCAGGTGAGCTATCTGGTTGCGGCGGCGCTGTTCATTCTGTCGCTGAAGTGGCTGAGCGCGGTGCCCACCGCACGCCGTGGCGTCATTGCCGGAGAGGTGGGCATGGTGCTGGCGATTATCGGCACCCTTCTGCTGCCTCAGATTGTGAGCTACAAGTGGATTGTGGTCGCCCTGCTGGTCGGTTCGGCAATCGGCATCCCCATCGCCTACCTGATGCCCATGACGCACGTGCCCCAGCGAACGGCGCTGTCGCACTCATTCGGTGGTCTGGCGGTAGGGCTGGTGGGCACCGCGAAGTATTACCTCTGGCACGAACACGACCCGGCTCGCCTTACCACGTTCATCATGGCGGTCCTGTGCTTCGAGGTGTTGCTGGGCTTCCTCACCTTCACCGGAAGCCTCATGGCGTTCGGTAAACTGCAGGAGCTGATACCCACCCGTCCGATTGTGTATCGCGGACAAAACTTCGTGAACCTCTCTCTGCTGGGGATTGCGGTGGCAATTGGGGTATACCTCACCATCAACCCGGCACAGATTGGGCTGTTTCCCATCTTCATTGCGCTGTCGCTGGCGTTCGGCGTGTTGCTCATCATGCCGATTGGCGGAGCGGACATGCCCACCGTCATCGCCCTGCTAAACTCGTATGCGGGCATCTCGGCGTCGGCGATGGGCTTCGTGCTGGAGAACAAGCTGCTGATTATTGCGGGCGCGCTGGACGGCTCGTCGGGTTTCATCCTGTCCATCATCATGTGCAAGGCGATGAACCGCTCGTTCACCAACGTGCTGTTCGGTGCGTTCGGGCAGGTATCTCCGCAGGCGCTGAAGGCGGAGGAGCGCACGGTGCGCAGTGCCTCGCCCGAAGAAGCGGCGGACATTCTGCTGGCAGCTTCGTCGGTGGCAATCATTCCCGGCTACGGCATGGCGGTGGCGCAGGCTCAGCACAAGGTGCGCGAGCTGTTTGACCTGCTGACAAGGCGAGGCATCGATGTGAAGTTCGGCATCCATCCGGTAGCGGGGCGGATGCCGGGGCACATGAACGTGCTGCTGGCGGAGGCGGACATTCCGTACGACCGGCTATTCGAAATGGAGGACATCAACTCGGAATTGCCTCATACCGACGTGGCGCTGGTTATCGGTGCCAACGACGTGGTGAACCCCGCCGCCAAGCACGACAAAGGTAGCCCCATTTTCGGTATGCCCATCATCGAGGCGGACCGGGCGCGCACCGTGATGGTCATCAAGCGGAGTATGAACCCCGGCTTTGCAGGCATCGAGAACGAGCTGTATTACATGGACAAGACGCTGATGCTCTTCGGCGATGCCAAAGCCTACCTGGGCGAGCTGGTGAAGATGATCGGGCAGGAGAAGTAGCCCGGCAGGCGGAGCAATCTCCG
>CAKZNX010000177.1 GCA_937132045.1 uncultured bacterium | reverse complement strand
GCCCAGACGAAGCGCGTCGATACGTTCATCGACATCGGCTCCAACGTCAACATGCCGGAAGACCCCGAACACTTCACTAACAAAGATCAAAAGCGCCACACCTTCTTCGGGCTGGTGGGAATAAAACCGGACGGTTTCGACGCCGACCGCGAAGCGTTTCTGGGCACGTGGGGTACGTATGCTCGCCCGTTCGCCGTGGCAGAGCGCGGAGCCACATCGGGCGCGACCGCCTATGGCGATATGCCTGCCGCCGCTTTCGAGATAAGGCGCACGCTGGCGCCTGGCGAAAGCCTCGAGTTCGCGGTGCTCTTTGGTGTGGGGCAGGCGGAGACAGCGGGAGTACAGGCAGCACAACAGCTGAGCGATACGGCACGCCGGGAGGCTGCCCTCGAAGCGGTTCGGCAACACTGGCACAGCCGGATGCAGGCGCTCGAGGCGCACACCCCCGACGCCGAGTTCAACTCCATGGTCAACACATGGTCGCCCTACAACAACCTGATGACTTTCTACTGGTCGCGTTCCGCCAGCCTCGTGTACACCGGTGAGCGCGACGGTCTGGGCTACCGCGATACCGTGCAGGACCTGGTGGGCACCGCCGCTCTGATACCCGACGAAACGCGTGAACGGCTGGAGCTGATGCTGACGGGGCAATACTCGAATGGCGGCTGTAAGCCGGTGGTTCAACCCTTTAACCACCACCCGGGCGCAGAAGCCATGCCCGACGGCTTCCGTTCCGATGATGGACTGTGGCTGTTCAACGCCGTACCCACCTACGTGAAGGAGACGGGCGACCTGAGCTTCTACCGCAAGGTGCTGCCGTTCGCCGATCGCGGCGAGGCAAGCGTGCTGGGACACCTGCGCCGCGCGATGGAGTTCAATCTGGAACGACGGGGGGCGCATGGACTGCCCTGCGGACTGCAGGCGGACTGGAACGACTGCCTGCGTCTGGGAGAAAGGGGCGAGTCGGTATTCGTGGCGATGCAGTTGCGCTTCGCCCTGCGTGAGTATATCGACATCTGCCAGCGTCTCGGCGAGGAACAGGAAGCACAGTGGGCACGCGAACGCCTGGAAGAGGTAGACAACGCCATCGCCGAACACGCCTGGGACGGAGAGTGGTACCTTGCCGCCTTCCGCTACGACGGCACCAAAATCGGCTCAAGCGAGAATGACGAGGGAAGTATCTACATGTACTCGCAGGCGTGGGCTGTTCTGAGTGGACACGCCACTGGCGAACGCGCCAGTCGGGCTATGGAGGCAATGCACCAGCACCTCTTCACGGAATACGGCATCATGCTGTGCACACCGCCCTACGTGCACACCGAGCCGCACGTGTGTGTGGCGCGTCTGTTCAATCCGGGCTGTAAGGAGAACGCCAGCATCTTCAACCACACGCAGGGCTGGGCGGTGCTTGCGTCGGCAGCGCTGGGCTGGGGCGAGCGCGCTTATCAGTACTCGCGGGCAGTCCTTCCAGCACGGTTCAACACCATTGCGGAGGTGCGCCAGGTGGAGCCGTATGTGGTGTGCCAGAGCACGCACAGCGTTCACAGCCCGCGCTTCGGAGCGGGACGCATCTCATGGCTTTCCGGCAGCGCGGTATGGAACTACGTGGCGATGACCACCGGCATTCTGGGCATCCGCGCGGAGTACGACGGCTTGCGGGTGGACCCCTGCGTACCGCGCAACTGGCGTTCGTTCCGGATACAACGCCGCTTTCGCGGGGCACTGTATCACATCCATGTAGAGAACCCGGAAGGCGTGGAGCACGGTGTGAAGGAGGTATGGTACAACGGACAGCGTCTGGAGAGCAACTTACTGCCGATAGCGGCGCCGGGTAGCGAGGTCAGCGTGACGGTTCGGATGGGCACTGCTGCCTGAGAGACAGGGCGCGTCTCGGGAATCCGCCTGCCCTTCAGACACCGTGCGGTCTAAGCGTACGTTCCGTACCGACGCACCAGTTCCAGCACCCGTGTGTAGCGGGCGAGGCTGACCGTGGGCGGGATGGAGTGGTCGCTGTGGTACATATATCCACCGCCTTCCATCGCGACACACAGCTTACTGCGTATCTCCTCCTCCAGTTGCTCGTCGCTGCCGGTCGCCATCACGTCGGCGCTGATGTTGCCGAAGAAGACAATCTGTGTGCCGTAAAGCCTCTTCAGCTCGCGCACATCGTTGCCAGCACGCGCCTCAAGTGGCTGGATAGCATCGAAACCCGCCTCGATCAGCAGGGGAATGAACTGCCGGACGTCGCCGTCACAATGCAGCAGGAGAGGGATACCCTGCAAGTCGCACCACGCTTTCACCTTCCGATGACAGGGCATCAGCAATTCACGGTAGGCTTGGGGAGAAAACAGCATCCCGTTCTTGTAGCACAGGTCGGAGAAGAACCACAGCCCATCAAAGCGAATGCCGCGCTCTATACACAGCTGGCACATCTCCAGAACGAAGTCGGTGCAGGTACTGACGATGTCGGCGATGAGGTCGGGCTGTTCGGCAATCAACGGCAGCGCGTTGCCGAAACCCATTAAGTGGTCCAGCACGTACCACATTGGCTCCACCGGTTCTACCACCACGAAAAGGTCACGCTCACGCCACGTGTGGTACAGGTCCAGCATCTGCGCGGCGATTCGGTCGGGACCTGCCTGCAGACGCGGCTTCACCAACAGCCATTCGTCCCAGCTTTTCACTGAGCAGTCCAGCCGGGCGGGCGGCGCATACGAGTCTTTCCACTCCTTCACCAGCAGCCCGTTGGCGTTGCGATAAATACGATAGCGCTCCGTTTCCTCGATGGGCTCTACTGGCAGCTGCAGGGAGCAGTCGAAACCGAACCGCTCGATGCGGTCGAGTCCGAAGTAGTCCGCAGGGTCTGCAGCCTCGGGAAAGCCTTCGCCCACCCAGCGCACCAGTGTATCGGGCCAGAAGGTGATGTCGAGCATGGGCACACGGTCGGGAACACCGCGCTCCAGCGTGACTCGGATGCGTTCGCGGGAGCTCATAATGTCAGTCCGTATTCCGCAGGAAGATACAGAGAAGCATAATTCATGTCCGCGCGCTGGCGCAGGGCGTCGGCGTCCTCGGGCAGGTCCGCAACGGCATCCTCGATCATGCCCAGCCACCGCTCCTCGCGCGGCTCGATGGTCAGATTGCCGCCGCGCAGCGCCTCGCGGATCTCCGCAACTGCTTTCTGCGCCATCGCGCGGGTGCGTGCATAGTGGTCTGCTCCAGCCTGCAGGATGGCTTCGCCCGCCTCATACACCACGCGCGGGTTTAGCATCACAGCCTGTGGGTCGCGGAAGTGGTCGGATACCACAAACAGGTCACGAAGAGCCGCGCCCTGCCCTGCTTTCAGGGCAGTGTTCATCAGTCTGCAGTCGTAAGCCAGTATTTCGGTGAACACGGCGGGTGCGTAGCCGCCAAGCAGGCGCACATCCTGCACCGATTCGTTGCTCCACAGGTCACATACCGCCGCTGCGATATTGCCCAGAGGCGAAGAGTGGGCGCAGGCGCTCGACTTCCCCTCCATGCTGATGGGCACGCCGGTGATTGCCTTCACCACCGGGTTCTCGTAGCCGCAGTCCTTCAGCGGACCTGTGGCGCCCATCTCCACCGCCACCAGCGAACGGGGAGCCGTCATCAGCCGGACCACCGCCGCCAGCACCTTCGGCAGCAACCCCTGATGCGCCAGCTGCATCGCTGTGTTGCCGAACCCGCAGGCGGTGTCGCCGCCAGGCACCACTTTGTACCGTCGCGCGATGTCCACGATGGCACCCCACAGCATTTCCATGTCGCGCGGCGCCAGCACCCCCAGCGCGAAGGCGATACCTTCCATGTCACCCTGCACCAGCGCGTGGTCAGACACCTCTTTACCGCCCGTGCTCTCGATGGAGAGGATGTCCGCACCAGCATCGGCACAGCGTTCGAACGCCCGAAGCATGGTAGCGAAGAGCTCTCCCGTGCGCATACGCGGCGGACGCTCCTGCTCGCGGATGTCGGCAACAGTAACACGTAGGGCGCTGCGAAGCCGGTACCTCTGCCCGAACTCCTCCATGATGCCCTTGATGTCCGCAGTGACCAGAGCTCCCCAGTCGGGGTACAGGGTCAGCTCATACAGGTGCTCCAGCTCCAGCACCACCGAGGCTAGACCCTGCTGCACCGCCCGGGCAAGGATGCGTTCCACCATCTCGCGGAACCGCTGGCGCACGTCGGGCAGGGTCTCTTCCCGAATCGCCATCGGTGGGAGAGTGAAGTTCACCTCGGGGATGACCTCGCCCGCCCCAATCAGCACGCCGCTGCCACATGCCAGCGGCTTCACCGCGGAGCCGAAGATCATCTCCTCTAGGGAGGTGTACGCCATCGTGGTTGCTGGTGTTCGAACCTGATGCATGGGTTTCTCCTTTTGCTTCGTCAGAGGCGCGACAGAGTGTCTCTTCGCTATCCCCCACCTTCCATTTTGCCCACAATTCCACCTTCGGTCATCGGGAGCGGGTCCAGCAGGCGGTCCAGCTCCTCGGCACTCAAATCGGTCATCTCCAAAGCCACCTCTTTCAGTGAACGCCCCTCGGCATAAGCACGTTTGGCGATTTGCGCTGCCCTGTCGTAGCCGATGACGGGGTTCAGCGCGGTCACCAGAATCGGGTTCTTGCCCACCGCCTCGCCGATACGCTCGCGGTTCACCGTGAAGCCCGCCACCGCCGTGTCCGCCAGCACCCGCGCCGCGTTGCCCAGAATGGTGATGGACTGCAGAAGGTTGTGCGCGATGAGCGGAAGCATCACGTTCAGCTGGAAGTTACCATGCTGGTTGCCCAGCGCCACCGCCACGTCATTTGCCATCACCTGCGCGCACACCATCATCACCGATTCGCAGATGACCGGGTTCACCTTGCCCGGCATGATACTGCTGCCCGGTTGCAGAGCAGGCAGGGCGATCTCTCCCAGCCCCGCGATGGGACCGCTGTTCATCCAGCGCAGGTCGTTGGCAATCTTCATCAGCGCGGTCGCCGTCGTTTTCAGGTGTGCGCTCAGCTCAGTAGCGGTGTCCATGGCGGACTGCGCGGCGAAGTGGTTGTCGCTCTCCACAAAAGGAACACCAGTGCGCTCTGCCAGCTTCCTCGCCACACGCGAGGCAAACTCCGGATGCGCATTGATGCCCGTACCGACCGCCGTGCCGCCGAGCGCCAGCTTCACCAGCCGCGGCAGACAGCCCTCGACCCGCTCGATGCTCTGCGCTACCTGGTACGTCCAGCCGCCAATCTCCTGCCCCATCCGCACGGGCATAGCGTCCATCAGATGCGTCCTGCCGGTCTTTACCACATTGTCAAGCTCCGCCGCGCGTCGGTTCAGTGTCTCGTGCAGATGGCGCAGGGCGGGCAGTAGCAGCTCGTGAACCTCCAAACAGGCGCTGACATGGATCGCCGTGGGGATCACGTCGTTGGAGGACTGCCCCAGGTTCACGTGGTCGTTCGGATGCACCAGCCGACTTCCCGACTCGCCACCGAGGATCTGTGTGGCGCGGTTGGCGATGACCTCGTTGGCGTTCATGTTCGTGGAGGTACCGGAGCCTGTCTGAAAGATGTCGATGGGAAAGTGGTCGTCCCACTTCCCTTCCACCACCTCGTGCGCCGCCTGCTGGATCGCCTGTGCCTTCTGTGCGTCGAGTAAGCCCAGTTCCGCGTTAACTTCCGCAGCACACGCCTTCACCAACCCCAGCGCCCGGATGAATACGCGCGGAAAGCGGATGCCGCTGACGGGGAAGTTCTCCACGGCACGCTGCGTTTGCGCTCCATAAAGCGCATCCGCCGGAACCTGTACCTCGCCCAGTGAGTCGCGCTCGATGCGATACTGGCTCATGCCCGTCTCCTCCTCAAGCTGCATCACGCTAATATTTCACCGCGCGAAGATACTTACCTTCCCTTTCAGCGTCGTGCCCGCCGGCAGGTCACCCAGAAACAGCACGAAGCCAGAAGAGTTCTGATTGAGGTCGCATTTGCGCCCGCCGATGCTCAGAGAGCCTGCCAGTGCGTATCCGTTAATGATGAAAAAGTAGAGCCGGCAGTCTCGAGCCGTTTCATCGATTTCGAGTGTCACGACGTTACTGCCGACCGTCACCATGCTCTCCCTATAGGTGCTGTACACGACAACCGCCTGGAGCTGGATACTACGTCTCGGCTGAGGGTTAGTCACTGTGAAGGTTACCGTGCGGATGGTTGCGCTGGGTAATCCTCCGCGCGGAACCTGCACCGCCAGCTGCACGGGGTATTCGTTGCCGGACTCCGCCCATGCTCGCAGAAGAGCGTCAGCAGATACGCGCGCTGTGAATAAGGCAATGAGCGCCACACTCATCGCCAGTCGCAGCGTGTCCGTTGCCATTGAGGGACCTCCCTTTTCTTGAACGGAAAAAAATCGCACCCTCCTGTGCGGGAGCTGGTGCACAAAAAGAATTCAGAGTCTGCAGAATAACTGCATTTGTGAAATTGATTCGCCACGCGGCATCGACATCCCTTGCCAGAAAAGGATGGTATCACCGCGCAGGCACTTGTTGCGGCAGGTCGCCAGCCCGGCGGCGGCAATCAAGGGCAGGAATGCCTCCCATCCGCGCGAAACTATGGAATGCTATCGCCCAAAGGGAGCAGGAGGTTGAGGTTGCTGCTGCACAGTGTAGCCAGCTGGATAGCTGCGCGACGAGCTCGTGAACAGACCGTTCAGGCGGAGATGCCTGCCCCCCGTGTGGTAACCCTGCGTGCTATCCTGTTGGGATTGCCCCTCATCGCCATTAACTGCTTCTGGATCACCGTGGTGGAAGTCAGGCTGTACACACTGGACGGCACTTCTCTACCCCTGTTCATCACACCTATCTTCATGCTGTTTGTGCTGATTATCCTCAACCTGTTCTGGAGGTGGTTCAGTCCGCGCTCTGCCCTCACCCCGGGCGAACTGCTCACCATCTACATCATGCTGGTCATCTCGTCCACGCTGGCGGCACACGATATGCTTCAGAATATGTTCGGCGTGCTGGGGCACCCGGTGCGCTTCGCCACTCCGGAGAACAACTGGAAGGCGTTGTGGTTTGAATACCTGCCGTGGTGGCTCTTCGTGCGCGACGAGGATGTGTTGAGAGACTTCTATCAGGGCAACGTGTCGCCATATCGCTGGTACCGTATCCTGCCCTTCCTGAAACCCCTGATGTACTGGGCGATACTCATCCTGGCACTTATCGGCGTGATGCTGGGCGTGAATATCCTCCTGCGTCGTAGCTGGACGGAACACGAGAGGCTGGTGTTCCCCATCGTGCAGTTGCCCATGGCAATGACCGGACACATCGGCGGCGTGCCCTTTTTCCGCCAGAAACCCATGTGGATGGGCTTTGCGCTGGCGATGGCAATCAGCGGGCTGAACGGCATCCACTGGCTGTATCCCTCCGTGCCCTACATCCAGTACATCAAACTGTACGACCTGCGTCAGCACATCACCAATCGCCCGTGGGACGCGGTAGGATGGACGCCTATCAGCATGTACCCCTTCGGAATCGGGCTGGCGTTCTTCACCCCACTCGACCTCCAGTTCTCGTGCTGGTTCTTCTACGTGGCTCGGAAGCTGTTTCAGGTGGTAGGCGCAGTGTTCGGCTGGGATGCCCCAACCAACGTCGGTTTCCCGTTCTTCCCCGAGCAGGCGGCAGGGGCGTGGACGGCGCTGGGTATCGTGGTGGTGTATGGCGCGAGGCGCTACTTCCTGAACGCCTGGCGACAGGCATGGACGGACACTCCTGCCGACACGGAAGAGAGCCGCCGTTTCCGCTGGGCTTTCGCGCTGATTGTGATGTCGCTTACCGCCATCATCGTCTTCGCCACTCAGCTGGGCATCTCGTTGTGGATGGGGGTCATCTTCTTCGGCATTTACTTCCTGCTGGCAATCACCATCACCCGCGTGCGCGCCGAGCTGGGCACTCCGCACGAGATATACTTCGTTAATCCCAACCGAATGATGACCGCCCTGTTCGGCACGCAGGCGATCGGCACGCGCGAGCTGACGCTCATCCAAAGCCTCTACTGGTTCAACCGCGGCTACCGCTCGCATCCCATGCCCAACCAGCTGGAAGCCATGAAGATGTTCGAGCACTACCCGAAGTCGCTGAACAAGCTGATATGGGTGATAGTTATTGCTACCATGTTCGGCTTTGTGGCGACCTGCTGGGCGAACCTGCACGTGACCTACCGCGCGGGTGCGGATGCCAAGGCGGTGGGGTTCAAAGATTGGCTTGGCTGGGAGTCGTTCGGTTGGCTGACCAACTGGATCAACGCTCCGGTGAAACGGGACAGCACACAGATTGGCTACATGACGGGCGGGTTCTTCATTGTTGTCTTCCTGCGAATCATGCGCAACATCTTCCTGTGGTGGCCCCTGCACCCGGCGGGATATGCTCTGGCAGTGTCCTACGCGATGGACTATTTCTGGTTCAACTTCTTCATCGCATGGGTGATCAAGGGCTTGCTGATACGCTACGGTGGAATGCGAGCGCATAACCTCGCCGTGCCCTTCTTCCTTGGATTGATTCTGGGCGACTATACGATGGGCTCGCTGTGGAGCATTCTGGGCGCTGTGATGGACGTGCAGACCTATAAGATTTACATTTAGCCCTGCGGGAGGTGCATGCTCGTGCACAGGCAAAACACCCCTGACGCCCCATCCGTCCGCGCCGATGGCTGGCAGACACTGCGCGGCAACGTGCATCGCACCGGCTACACGCCGGTCGTCCTTCAGCCCGCCTGTTCCGTGTCGTGGGTGCGCCACTTCGATGGTGAGCGCATCAGTACCTGCGTGGAACCCATTGTCTGGCGTGATCGCCTCTTCATCGGCACCCACAACGGCAACCTGTACGCGCTGGACGCCCGAACCGGTGAACCCCAGTGGCGATTTCACATACAAGGCGCCTTCCTGCACTCGCCTGCCTGCGCTCAGGACCTCGTGCTGGCAGGAAACACCGACGGCAGACTGTACGCACTGGATGCGGGCAGTGGGGCTTTGCGCTGGTCGGTGGATGGTGGGCAAGGCGGCTTCTCCGCCTCGCCGGCGGTGGACAGCGGATTGGCAGTCATTGGGTCGCGTTCAGGCAACGTGCTGGCGGTCGACATCGCGTCAGGCAAACGAAAGTGGCAGAGGCAGGTCGGAGCGCCTGTGCGTCAAACCGCTGCCATCGCCGACAGCAGGGTGTATGTGACAGCAGAGGACCTGCGGGTGCGTTGCCTCGACCTGCACTCCGGCAATGTGCTCTGGACATCCGCTCCGTTGAACGGACAGACCGCCCGAGACTACTGCCCCATCATTCTACGCACCGAAAAGGGGGTCATGGTGACGGTTTGCACCAACCCTGTGCGGGGCATGGGCAACCACCTGGCTCGCGATGCGCAGCTGTTATGCGAGAAAGCCGGTATCCGGCACGACTGGCGCGCCATCGACGAGTGGTTCAAGAGCGACCGCGCTCAGGGTAACGAACGCCTGTGGCGCGAGGAGCAGCAAGCCATCGTCCGGCATCTGCGCGCCCACCGCGACGCCCAGACCCTCTTTGTGATGGATGCACAGTCGGGCAGTGAGGTCGGTCCCATGCCGGTGCTCTGGACCGGCGGGTGCCAGGGGGTCGGTAACCTGCCGGTCGCCTTGCCCGATGGTAAGCTGCTGGTCTGTTACCGCACCGCCTACAGCAACTGGGTACTTGGGGTAGCGCCCTTCATCGGGATTGGTATACTCGACCCGGTCACCGTGCACATTACCCCGTTGTTTCACAAACACGACTCTCAACCGCCATGGGACACCTTCTGGGGAACCGCCGACGAGAGCCAGTCGTTCATCGTCGCAGGAGATTACGTGCTGATTATTCACCAGTCCACGCTAAGCGCCTTTCACCTGCGCGGGCGCGAGCTGGTCAACCTCGCGGGCACACGCGACACGTGGGGCGGGCGCCAATCGCTCCCATGGGCGCGCAACGAGTGGCACGGTCCGGCTCGAAGCGCGGTGGCAGTGGTCGCGCAGAGCGATGGTAGAATCCGCCTTTACTGGCAGACGGGAAGCCGCATTCTGTGTCTGCTCACGGGCGCGTCCGCCACGAGCGCTCAGGACACCGCCATCAAAGCCTCGAGCGTGCGGTCGTCGTCCGCGCCCAAGCTGAACACGGTGCACTCCGAAGTCCTGCGCCAGCGTCTTGCCGAAGCGGTACGCGAGGTCATCTCCCGAAGCTGGATGCCTGCTTTCGTCCAGCCCGGGCTGTCAGGACAGGAGATGGAGTTCGACCACTCTGGCGTCACCTTCGAGGCGCTATCGTGGGCATACCCACACCTCCCCACCCGCCTGCAGGCTTCGGTGCGCAATTATCTGGCAGGGCTGTGGCAACAGCATCCTCCGTATACGGCTCAGGCGTGGTATGCCCCGCAATCGGGGGCACCGCGTGAATGGGCACCTATGCCTGTCGCCCTGCGTGAGCGACCAGATGAGACGCTTCCACACGCCTTCGCCAACGTGTGGAGCGTGATGAGCTACGCGGAGCGATGTGCGGAATGGACCCGCGTCTCACAGAGTTGGGAGGCATTGCGCCAGTGCTGGCGCTCCTTCCGGGACACGGGCTGGCAACTGTCACCGGGGGGTGCGGACCTGCACGCCAATGCCTACCTCGCATCCGCAATTGCCTTGCAGAGACTGGCTCGGCGATTGGACGACCCGTCCACGCAACGCGAGGCAAAGGCGTTCGCCGACAGTGTTGGGGAAGCCCTTCTCGCCTGGTGGAAGCGTGCCGCCGAATGGGAGCCTCGCCCGTTGAGCGGTGTCAGTGAGCTGGACGGCTTCATCGCGAAGGGGAATGCTCTCTTCCTCACCATCCGCCCGCACCGGGCAAAAGTAGCCCTCTTTCATCGTCTGACTCCTGACGTCGCAAACATCCTGCGAGCGAGGGCGGCGGATGCCGTTCGACGAGTCTGGGGCACCTTCCTTCGGCTTTGCCCGACATGGCACCTCGTGGGCGAGGAGCGGCAGGTACACTTCGGCGAGAACTTCGTAGACCCACCACACTTCGCACTGGACGCCTTCTGCGCGTATGCCTGGCTGACAGGCGCCAGCGCTGATGCTCTCGCCAGGCATCTGGACATTCCCTTCTGCCGCGCCGACCTCGCTGCGATCGTAAAAATCGCGCTGATTCTGGAAGCAGGCAGGTCTGCAGGGCGCACCATGTCGTTGTTCACGCCACCATCATCGCCGTTCGGCAAAACGTAGCTGATCAAGAGCGCCATACCCAAAGCGCCGACAATTTGGGTAAACTTAGGGGCAGACCGTAAGGAGGCAGGCGATGAAGATACACGAGTATCAGGCGAAAGAGGTTCTCGCACGCTACGGCGTCTCGGTGCCGCGCGGAAACGTGGCAGAGACCCCCAAAGAGGCTCGCGCCATCGCAGAAAACCTTGGGGGACGCGTGGTGGTGAAGGCGCAGGTGCACGCCGGCGGACGCGGAAAGGCAGGAGGCATACGGCTTGCGGATACCCCTCAGCAGGCGGAAGAACACGCGCGTGCGTTGATTGGCTCGAAGCTGTACACTCCGCAGGCACCTCAGGGCGTGCCCGTCAGCAAGGTGCTGATCGAAGAGGCAATCTCCATCGCCCAGGAGTACTATCTGGGCATCACGCTGGATCGCGCACGCCAGCGCGATGTGGTGATGGTCAGCGCCATGGGCGGGATGGACATCGAGCAGGTGGCGGACGAACACCCTGAAGCCATTATCAAGGTATGGGTGGACCCGTGGCAGGGACTGATGCCCTATCAGGCGCGGCAGGCGCTGTATGACGCAGGCATCGCGCGCGAAGCGGTGCCCACCGCGGCGCGGTTCCTGACGGCACTGTATCGGGCGTATACGGCAAGCGATTCGTCGCTGGCGGAGATCAACCCGTTCGTGCTCACCCCGGACGGACAGTGCCTGGCTGCTGACGCCAAGATGAACATCGACGACAACGCCCTATTCCGTCATCCGGAATTCGGCGAGTACCGTGAAGAGAGCGTGGAGGACCCCATCGAAGCGGAGGCACACCGGCGCGGTATCCAGTATGTGCGTCTGGGCGGCGACATCGGCATCATCGGCAACGGCGCAGGGCTGGTGATGAGCACGCTGGACGAGGTGAGCCGCGCAGGAGGTAGACCTGCCAACTTTCTGGACATCGGCGGCGGCGCGAAGGCAGAGCTCGTGCGTAACGCGCTGGAGCTGGTGCTGATGGACCCCAACGTGAAGGGCGTGCTGTTCAACGTGTTTGGTGGCATCACCCGCGGCGATGAGGTGGCGAAAGGCATTCTGGAGGGCATCAGCGCACTGGAGGTGAAGGTTCCACTGGTGATCCGGCTGGCAGGCACCCGCGCCGAAGAGGGGCTGGCGCTCCTGCAGGGAACGGGGCTCATCCCGGCGGTCACCATGCAGGAGGCGGCTCGCAAGATTGTGGAGGTAACACGCTGATGGCTGTGCTGATTGACAGAAACACGCGTGTGCTGGTACAGGGTATCACCGGACGTGAAGGCGAGTTCCACACGCGGCAGATGCTGGAATACGGCACGCAGATTGTGGCGGGAGTCACTCCGGGCAAGGGCGGTCAGGAAATGCTGGGCGTGCCGGTGTTCGACACGGTCAGGCGGGCGATTCAGGCAACCGATGCGGACGCTTCGGTCATCTTTGTGCCTGCGCCCTTCGCCGCAGATGCGGTGCTGGAGGCGGTGGATGCCGGCGTACGCCTGATTGTGTGCATCACAGAAGGCATCCCGGTACAGGATATGGTAAAGACGGTGGCAGTGGCGCGCCAGACGGGCATTCGGCTAATCGGTCCCAACTGCCCCGGCATGATCACCGCTGGACAGTGCAAAATCGGCATCCTGCCGGGCAACATCTTCACGACGGGACCCATCGGGCTGGTGTCGCGAAGCGGCACGCTGACCTACGAGATTGTTGACCTGTTAACAAAAGCGGGGCTGGGACAGTCTACCTGTATAGGAATAGGCGGCGACCCGGTGCTTGGAAGCACGTTTGTCGACCTGCTCCCGCTGTTTGAGGAGGACGAAGAGACGCAGGCGGTAGTGCTGGTGGGCGAAATCGGCGGCTCGGACGAGGAGATTGCTGCGGAGTATATCCGCACGATGCGCAAGCCGGTGATCGGCTTCATTTCGGGACGCACCGCACCGCCCGGCAAGCGCATGGGACACGCGGGAGCGATTATCTCAGGGCGCACCGGCACCCCGCAGGCGAAAGTGGACGCTCTGCGTTCCGCGGGGGTGCCTGTGGCAGACGCGCTGCATGAGATACCAGACCTGGTGAAACAGGCACTGGCGAACCGAACCTGACAGGAGGTGTTCCTATGAAACGCGCGATGTGGCTTGTCACCGCGATGGCATTGTTGTTAACTGCTGGAATGAGCGACGCGCAGGACCTGGGCAAGATTCTGCGTGGCGGCGTGAAGCTGGTGGGGATCGGCTATCTCGTGAAGCAGAACGCGAGGGCGCTGGATAAGTTCATCAACGACATCACCATCCGCCAGAAAGTGCCCATCAATCAGGCGACGAAGGTGGTGCCCATCCTCAGTATCGGAGATAAAGGCTACGTAGGCGCTGCACAGGTGATGGGACCGAAGGACGCAGTCAACAAAGTGCAGGCGGTGTTCCAGATAGAGGAATCGCTCGACAGGTTCCGCATCAAGGTGCTGGTGCCCAGCGACAGCCTCACCGGTCTGCGTCGGGTGGAGAAGGTTGGCATTTCGGCGCTGATCGATGTGGCGCTGGAGGGCGGCTTCAAGGTGACGCATCCCAAAGGGCTGGGTGGCAAGGAGGTACTGGCAGCCACCGCAGTGGCTGTGGCAGTGAAGAACGCGGGCGACCAGCTGAACGACGTCATCAACAAGGTAAGCCTGCGCAAGGATGCCGAGGCGTTTACGAGGGTCATCCCGATGGCGACACTGGGTGAGAACGCCTACATCGGTGGTGCGCAGGTATCGGGCACGTCGGCGGACGTGAACAAGGTCGCTGGCGTGTGGCAGTACGAAGACCTGTTCTCCAACGGGATGTTCCGCGTGAAAATCCTCATCCCCACCGATGACCTCAACCCCCTGAACCTGCGCCGCGTGGACGGCGTGGGGTTGACAGCGGTCATTGACATGCGCATCATGAGCTAGCGACGGTCGGGGCGCGGCTCTTAGCGAACCGCGCCCCCTGCACACTACACCAAGTGCACTCCCCTCTAGATACTCGAGCCGACTGAGCGATTGCCGTCTCTACGGCTTCGGCGCGGGCTTTTGCATCTGCTCAAACTCCAGCGGGTGCTCCTCCTGCAGGTGACGCAGGGAGATACGCCCGTCCAGCCATACCCGGCTCATCGGGAACATGCCCGGCTTGAAGTGCACGTGATACATGTGCCAGATGATAATGGTCAGGAACGCCAGCAGTGCCTCGTAACCGTGTATCAGACGCGCGATATGCCATATCCAGAGCGGCAGATAACGGAAAGCCAGCTCCTCACCCCACATCACCAGCCCGGTCGCAATCATCACCACCGTGCCCCACACCACTGCCAGATACTCGAACTTCTCGATCCAGTTGAACCGCCCGAAGCGGGGTTTATCCTGCGACAACCCGAGGTAGCACCGCATCATCTGCCAGATGTCGGCAAAGTCCTTGCGCGTCCAGCGCAGGTGCTTCAGCTGTTCGCGCCCGCGAGAACCCAACAACCATATCGGATGCCAGACCGCCAGCACCATCAGCAGAACCGCTCCAATGCGGTGTACAATCCCGCGCACGTGCGGACCGCCCGGGAACTCGAGGATCACCCGCGCCCAGCCCGCTTCGGGATAGCTCAGCGGCATCCCTGAGACCACCAGCAGAGTGAAAGCCACCACCAGCACGATATGCTGGAGGCGCTCATTCAGGCTGAGGCGCTCTACGTACTCGTGCGACAGAGGGTCGTCGGGGCGATGTGGAGAAACGGCGTGGCTGGGTCGTCCGCGCCTGTAGTTCCACAGGTCCAGCAACATGTAGGTCAGAAAGAAACCGATGGTGGCGAAGATGGCGACCTGATACGCCACTTTGATAAACCAGTATAGCGGGCTGGCAGTGCGGGTGCCCACAAAGTGCACGGTGCCCACCGCTACCCCCTTGCCGATGCCCGGATGGCAGGAGCCACAGGTCTTCTGCACGTTCGCCGGGTTCACGCTGGAGCGCGGGTCCGACGACGGCAGAATGCCGTGTGCGCCGTGGCAGCTGCCGCAGTGAGCCACCAGCGACTGCCCGTACTGGTTCATAATACCGTGATAACTCTGCCGATAGGTAGACAGCCTCAGGGTAGGCAAGCCAATGGCGCGCTGAAGTTGCTGGTTCTCGTGGCACTTACTGCAGGTGGCGACGATGTGCTGTGGATACACCGAAGAGTCCGGGTCCCGCGGGCTGCGGATGGTATGCTCGCCGTGGCAATCGGTGCACACAGGAGCCTCTTTCACGCCTTTCGCCACTGCCTGCCCGTGAATGCTCTCCTGCCACTCTTTGTAGATGGTCTCGTGGCACTTCCCGCAGGTTTCCGGCAGATGGGCGCGGGCAACGGTGGAGTTCGGGTCGGTAGCGCGGCGGATGCCGTGCACACCGTGACAGTCGGTGCAGACCGCGGGCGGCTTGCCCGCCGCCGAGGAGGTACCGTTCCTGCCCTGCTTCAGCAACTGACCGTGAACACTGCGCTCGTAGTAGAGCAATACCTCGCCCTTGGGAATGCGGTTCCATTCGACGAGCTGGGCATCGCTATGACACTTTGCGCAGGTCTGCGGAATGTTGGCGTGGAAAACGTGGGATTTCGGGTCGCTGGCAGGCAGAACATCGTGGTGACCATGGCAGTCACCGCACCGAGGAGCATCGGGGTTGCCGCGTGCTACCGCTTCACCGTGCACACTGTCGGCATAGGTCTTGAATATCACCTGCGAGAAGGCGGGCGCGTCAGCCACACGCTTTTCCAGATGGCAGCTCCCGCACTCCACCTTCTGGGTGTGGCGGGGGTGGGGCAGTCGGGTGGGGTCGATATCGCTGTGGCACTGCGTGCATCGCAGGTTCCTGTGCACGGAGCGGTTGTATGCCGCGAGGTCCACAAACACGCTCTTACGCCGACCATGTATGTCGAAACCATACGCATCGGGCTTTCCGTGGCACGACTGGCACGCCTCAGTCTCCTGCTGGGCAGTCATTGGTGCACGCGCCGGCTGCTGTGCCCACACCACAGCGACCAGCCACAGCAAAGTGATGCTGCTCAAAAGCATGATTCGACGACGAGTATCCATAGCATCCCCTACCCTATCTTGCCAGCGCTCACGGCTGATGGCACTGATTACAGTAGTTCATGTCGTGACAGTTTGCACAGGTTGCTGCCTGCAAGCGCTTCACCCCGCTGTAGCCCTTCCATCCGCGCTGCGCGCCCAGTTTGGCGTGCGACTCGCCGAAGTCCTTCGGATGAGGCATGGGCACCTTGTGGCAGTCCATACAGGCGTTTCGCCCATGGCACACCTGGCAGCTGGCTCCGCTGTCGGTGATTCGACGCGGGTGCTCTTTGCGGAAGTCCTCGGTGTGCGATGAAGGTGCCGCCTGATGGCAGGTTTGACAGGTCTCGTCCTTGAAGTTATGGCACTTCTGACACAGCGCCGGGTTCTTGTGCCCCACCTTCGGATGATCCGAGTCCCAGCCCTCGGGGTGCGGCATGGGCAACCCGTGGCAGGATTGACAGAACTTCGGCTGGTGGCATGAGTTGCAGGACGCCGTGCCCTGCTTCAGCGCCACTTTGCCATGTCCCACCTGTGGGTCGGTGAGGAAGTTCGCCACCTTGTGACTGGCGGGCAGTGCTCCAGTATGGCAACCCTGGCACGATTGTGGCGTGTGGCAATGGTAGCAGAGCTGGCTCATGGTCTGACCTGCCCACTTCATCTTCTCGCCGAACTGCGCCAGCTTCTGGCTGTGCTGTTGCGTCCACTTCGTATCGTGGCGCATCACCCGATGACAGCTGTCGCAGTAGCTGGGCGCGTGGCAGGAGGCGCACATCTCCGGTCGTTCCGCCGCATTGCCGAAGTGGAACTTCAGCCATTGGGCATCGTGCGAGCTCGGGCGCCGATTCTGGTGGCACGCCTGGCAGAAGAACGGCTTGTGGCAGTCATTGCAGCTAGCAGGGTCCTTGCGCACCTCAAACTTGTGGTTGACGAACCAGTTCTCCTCGAAGTGCGACGCGGGTTTCTCCGGCTCAGTAGGAGGTGTCGGCGGCATCTTCGAGTTAGGTCCGATACTCACGATATAAGCGACCAGCGCATCCTCCGTCTCCTGGGGCAGCTGGTATGCCGGCATGATGGTGTGGGCGTTGTGTGAGGTGGGATCACGCAGGAGCGCACGTACTGCCTTAGGGTCTCGCTCTGTAGCGTGCCCAAGGTCTGGACCGACTGGACCGCCACCGCCGTTGATACCGTGACACGAATAGCACTTCAGCTCGACGAAAATCTGCTGACCCTGCCTTTCCAGCGGAGACAATCTCTCGGGCTGGGGCAGCGCGCGAATGCCCTTTACGTTCAGCCCCACCACCAGTATCAGGAGCACCGTTCCCACCGCCAGCGCCTTCACCCGCTTGCGAGGCTGGCGCTCGGGGTTGCGCTCAATGAACGGTACGATCAGCAAAATGCCGACCAGAATCGCAGGCAACACAAACGAACCGATGAACTCGACCTGCGAGGGGAACAGCTCCACCAGCTCATGAAGCCACAACACGTAGAAGTCCGGATGCGGCTTATACGCCGTGTCCATGGGGTTGGCGCGCGGCTCCAGCGGGGCAGGAAACGCCAGCGACAGAGCCACCAGCAGCACCGAGAACAGCGTTGCCCCCACCGCGATGCGCAGTGTATGGTCGGGGTGCAGACGCTGAGTCATTGACACGCCCCCCTCGTGGCTCACTGGCACTCCCGGCGGAGTGACTCCCAGTCGGCGCACCTGCAGCACGTGCCACGCCACCAGTATCACCACAATGACCGTCAACACAAACACGTGCAGGACGAAAAAGCGCATCAGGGTCACCGCACCGACCGCCTCACCTCCGCGCAGGAAGGTAGCCAGCGCGGCGCCGATGAGCGGAATACCCTCTGCAATCTTCAGGCGCACCACGGTACCCCAGTACGCCTTCTGATCCCAGGGGAGCGCATAGCCCGTCAGTCCATAACCGATGACCGTGAGCAGGAGCAGCACTCCCGTCACCCAGATCATCTGGCGCGGGCGCTTGTACGCCCCCCAGAAGAACACCCGCAGGATGTGGATGATGAGCAACGGCACGATGAGCCGTGCCGCCCAGTAGTGGAGTGCGCGAATGAACTGCCCTGCGGGGAGGTAGTGCTCGATGTACTGTACCGAAGCGTATGCCTGATCCGGCGTGGGGCTATAGTAGAACATCAACACGCCGCCGGTGAGGATCAACACCACCAGCGTCAGCAGGGTCAGCGCGCCGAAGATGTGCCCCCACCCTACACCGGCAGGCAGAGGCTGAGCCCAGAATCGCGCCCACGCACTGACGAGACCAGTCTCGCGCTCCAGCCACTCCAGCAGTTTTCGCAATGCTGTTACCTCCCTTCGCAGGTACTACACGTTTTCCAGCTGCACGTAGAGCAGTCCACCCTCCACCTTATGCGGGTACTCAGGCAGCGGGCGGGGGGGCGGTCCCTGCATCACCTTGCCGTCTGCATCGAAGTAAGCTGCATGGCACGGACAGAAAAAGGCTTTCCGTTCCCGCTCCCAGCGCACAGCACAGCTGGCGTGGGTGCAGATGTTGGAGAGTACTTTCAGAGAACCATCGGGCTTGGCGGCGACGTACACAGTGGTGCGCACCGTGCGGATGACCCACCCATCTCGCCGCTGGTAACTCAGAGTCACCGCTTTGGGTTCGCCCGCAGGGAAGTCGTTCACGTTACCTACCTTCACCCATGGCGGTTTCTGGCGGCGGAATGCCGGAACGACCAGCATCACCAGTGCAGGTATACCGTAGATCAGCGCCAACAGAGCCGTCAGGCTTTTCACCATCCACTCGCGCCGCGTCATGCTCCCTTCCATGCTCTTCAGTCTCCATCCGCTAGGGTACGTGTGCACGCCACAGCTATTCGCGCTGCCCCCGTGAAAAACCTGCAACGGCTGTTCAATTGATTAGGCTGGTAAACTACGCCTGTTTGGTTCATTGGATAAAGTTTTGTATCTCTACACTTCGAATTGTATCCGAACACTCCTGCGGTGTCAAGAATTGCAGCGCCTCGTTTGCACCGAAGCGCTGATTGATGTATACTATGGGTGTGCCGAACCCAGAGCTGAGTACTTACCCAATGACCAGCGTTTCCATTCGGGACGGTTTCATCCGACAGCGCGTTGAGCAGTGGGAGTTGCAGAACCTCTCGCCCTACGCCGCCAAAAGCGCCCTATCGATCGGCAGACTGCGCCCGGAGCCACCCTGCCCTGTGCGAACCTGTTTCCAGCGTGACCGCGACCGGGTGCTGCACTCCAAAGCCTTCCGTCGGCTGAAACACAAGACACAGGTCTTCCTCGATCCCGAGCAGGACCACTATCGCACCCGACTGACGCACACGCTGGAGGTGTCGCAAATCGCCCGAACGATCAGCCGCGCGCTGCAGCTGAACGAGGACCTGACCGAAGCCATCGCGCTGGCACACGACCTAGGTCATCCCCCCTTCGGGCACGCCGGTGAGCAGGCACTGGATGAAGTTCTGCAGGAGTATCTGCCCGGTAAGCATTTCCGTCACTGGGAACAGAGCCTGCGGGTGGTGGACCTGCTGGAACGCGACGGCAGAGGATTGAACCTCACCTACGAAACCCGTGAGGGTATCCTCTATCACAGCAAGGGACGGGCAGACCTCGATTCCGACCTGCTCGACCACAGCTGCACCCTCGAGGCGCAGGTGGTACGCATCGCCGACCGAATCGCCTACGTCAACCACGACATCGATGACGCGATACGGGCACAGGTCATCACACCGAACGACTTGCCGTCGGAATGCATTCAACTGCTCGGTGAAACATCATCAGAACGAATCGCGTCTATGGTACTGGACGTGATCGCTCACAGCCTGGACAGCGCTCAGGTGTGCATGAGCGAGCCGACCCAGCAGGCAACCGACATGCTCAAGGACTTTCTCTTCGAGCGGGTGTACCAGGAGGAGGCGATCGGATTAAAGGAACTAAACAAAGCAAAGGGTATACTTAAGGCGCTGTTTCGATTGTACATGGAACAGCCCGAGCTGCTACCGCAGAGCGGGCACAGACCAACCGATAATATGAGTGTGGAGTCGCTGGCGCAGGCGGTGTGCGATTACCTTGCGGGGATGACAGACCGCTTCGCCATGGACACGTATAGCCGATACTTTGTGCCGCGCATGTGGCATATCACCTCCTGACGAGGAGATAACGACGATGGAAGACTCTCAGAACATGCGAACCGGTATCTTCTGCTCCTGCGGGCAGCGCATTTACGAGAAGGATGTGGTGCAGAGAGGGTACTACCTGCGCCGAATCGGCTCCAATTTCGTGTACATCCGGTACCGTTGCTCGCGCTGCAAGCGACTCGGTGAGCAGTTCATCCGACAGGAGGCATGGGACGAACGCCTTCTGCGCGGCGAGGCAAACGAGCTAACGCCCGCCGAAAAGGAGCGCGTGCAAAAACTCGGTCCCATCACCATCGACGAGATGATTGACTTCCATGACTATCTCGAGCAGGACCCCTCACTGAGGTATATGCCCAACAAGTAGGCGAAACTCGGCACGCACATTCCCATCAACCAGCACATCCCGGCAGGAGATTGCCCTGCTGAGGCGAAATCCAACTCTGTACACACATCCGCAGGAGGACCAGGATGGCGTTCAAACAGTCGTTTTCGTGGTGGTGCTTTGCGGGGCGCCCCGACATTGGCGGTGATGCGGCGAAGCTGCTGAAGGGCGCAAAGGCAGTTGGCTACGATGGTGTGGACCTGGTGCCCACCGAACTGCTGGATGCCGTGAAGGAGCATGGGCTGGAGATTGCCAGCTATGTGGGACATGCCTCGTTAACGGATGGACTGAACCGGCGCGAGAACCACCAGCGCATCGCCGACGAACTGCACCGCAGTATCGAAATCGCCAAGCGATACAACATCCCCAACCTCGTCTGCTTTTCCGGCAACCGCAGTGGGCTGGACGACGAGCGTGGAGCGGAAATCACCGCCGAGGGACTGAAGCCCGTTACCAAAGCGGCAGAGGAGGCAGGTATACTGCTCGTCATAGAACTGCTCAACTCGAAGGTCGACCACAAAGATTATCAGTGTGACCGCACCGCCTGGGGCGTGAAGGTGTGTCAGATTGTTGGGTCTCCCGCCGTGAAGCTGCTCTACGATATCTACCACATGCAGATTATGGAGGGAGACATCATCCGCACCATCCGCGACAATTTCCGCTGGATCGGGCACTTCCACACTGCGGGCAACCCCGGGCGCAACGACATGGACGAAACGCAGGAGCTGTATTACCCTGCCATCGCCCGCGCCATCAAGGAACTCGGTTACACTCGCTGGGTCGGGCACGAGTTTATCCCGAAGGGAGGCGACACCTTCGCTGCCCTGCGTCGGGCTTACGAGCAGTTCAAGGTGTAAAGGATGCAGGGGCGCCAGGCGCCCCTGCGTAGTGTGTCGTCCGATGTGGTACAATCAAACGGTGTATTACCAAAGAGAACATTACCTTCTCATAGCCGATGGGTCTGTTTGCCCGATGAAATCGCAACTCGTCTGGGAGTCAGCCCTATCGTGCTGGTGGAGCAAACCGAGGAGGGAGTGCTCGTTCGTTCCACTCGTCGCCTCAGCTGGGATGAGGTATTCGCCCACAGGCTCCAGATAAGTACAACATCGGAACCAGCGGAAATAGTAGACCTCAGGAACGATGACCTTCCCTTCTGATGACTCTGCCCGACGCGGTCTGGACACCATGATACTGGTGTACAGTCTGCTCGACGCTCATCCCGCTGCCAGCGACTGTGCGCATTTTCTGCGTTCTCACTCTGGTTGGTTTCTTTCAGCGCTGTCCTTAGTTGAAAGCAACAGAATGGGAAGACCCTCATCTACCAGCTAAAGGTCTTCCCAGAATTCTCCAGCAAGTGGAACGCTGGCTCTCGCAGCAGTCCCCAGACTCAGCCGTCATGTTCCGCTCTGCTACCGATAACTGCAGCCACCTGCCATGAACCACTAGCCTTTCACCGCGCCAGCTGTCAGCCCTGCGATGAACTCCTTCTGCAATAGCATGAACAGCACAATCACCGGCAACACACTCAGGAAGGTTCCTGCCATCAGCGTGCCATATTGCTGCTGATACAGCCCCACCAGCTGGTTCAGCGCGATGGGCAGGGTGAAGCGGTCGGTGTTGTGCAGGATAATCTGCGGCCACAGGAAGCTGTTCCACGAGCCCATGAAGCTGATGAGGCAGAACGCGCCGATCATCGGGCGGGAGATGGGCATCACGATGTCCCAGTAGATACGGAACTCGGAACAGCCATCGATGCGCGCCGCGTGCAACAGCTCGTCCGGCACCTGCAGGATGCTCTGGCGGAACAGGAATATCCCAAACACGCTCACCGCGCCGGGGATAATCAGTCCCGCATAGCTGTCTACCAGCCCCATGCGGTAGATAAGCTCGTACAGCGGCGCCATCAGCACCTGTCCGGGAAGCATCATCGTGGAGAGCATCAGGATCATGATGGGTTTCTTGCCCTTAAACTCATACTTCGCCAGGGCGAAGCCCGCCAGCGACGAGAAGAACAGCTGCACCATCACCATTGTGGTGGCAACGAAGACGCTGTTGATCACGTAGCGATGGAAGGGCACGGTGGTGAACAGGTCGCGGAAGTGAAACGTGCTCAGCCGCGGTGCAAAGAAGGTGTAGCTGAACAGGTCATCCGGCGACTTGAGAGTCGCCGCAATCAGCCACACCATCGGCGTCAGCGTCAGCACCGCGAACGCCAGCATGGAAAGGTTAGTGAAACTGCGCACGAAACGGATGAACGTCCGCATCAGTCGGCACCTCCCTTCCATGCACCCGTCACACGCATCTGGAACAGGCTAATCATCAGCACGCCCAGCGCCAGCGACCAGCCGACGGTGGCGGCGTAACCCAGATCGCCTGCCACAAAGCCAGTTTGATACAGATACATCACGACGGTGAGGCCCGCCTGATCGGGACCGGCGGAGTTGTTCAACATAATCCAGGGCAGTTCGAACAGCTGGAACGAGCCGATAGTGCTCATCACCAGCACGAATACCGCCACCGGTTTGATGCCGGGCAGGGTCACCGCCCAGAACTGGTACCAGGCGTTGGCGCCGTCTACCGTAGCGGCTTCATACAGGTCTCTGTCCACTGCCTGGAGGGCAGCGAGGAAATAAATCATGTTGAAACCGACATACATCCACAGCGAGGTGAGCACCAGCGCAGGCATGACCAGGTCTGGGTTTGCCAGCCACTTGGTGTCCAGTGGAATGCCCGCCAGGAAGTGCAGGAAACGGTTGACCAGCCCGTATTGCGGAATGAAGAGCACGCTGAACAGAACGCCCACGAACACCTGCCCCAGCAGGTTAGGCGAGAAGAAGGCGAGGCGTAGCAGTTCGCGCCCCTTCATCCAGATGCTGTTCAGCAGCAACGCCAGCCCCAGACTTAACGGCAACTGCAGAAACACCGACCAGAAGGCGAACACGGCGGTGTTCCATACGGCGGTATGGAAGTCGGGGTCGGAGAGCATGAAGCGGAAGTTCTCCAGCCCCACGAACACCGCGCTTTTGGGACCGTTCGTGACGTAAAACGAGAGCATCAGGCTCTTGCCGATGGGATAGACGCCGAAGGTAGCGAACAGAATGAGGAACGGCGAAACGAACAGGTAGGGTGCGGCGCGGTATTGCAGGACGAACCAGCGCGAAGTTCGCCGCACCCCCATCATGTCGACAGTCAGCTCGGGTTGTTTCGTTGCCATCTCAGTAAGGGTTCCTCCGCATCAATCGTCGTACTTCGTCCGCACTCTGTTTCAGCCGTTTGCGCACGAACTCCTCGAAACCGCGCTCCCCATAAGAGCGATAATATTGCACGCACGCCACCAGTGCCTCGCTCAGCTTTCCCTTCGCTGTCGTGACAAAGGGACTGGTGTACTGGAACGGCACGTGTGGAGCAAGTTCCGCATACATTTTGCCCAGAGGTTGGTTGCTCCAGTAGGGGCGTGGCTCGTTGTATGCCGGATGGTCCCACGCCTCTTTCAGCGGAGGCAGGATGTTGGTATCTCGGAACCGTTGAGCAAGGTCTTCCTTATTCAGATATAGATGCAGGGCGAGCTCCCAGGCGAGGTCGGGGTTTTTGCAGTGCCTGGTGATGCCGATCATGGTGCCGCCCCACGTACTGGTACGTCTGCCGCCTGGGGACACCGCAGGTAGCGGCATCAGCGCCATCTTGCCCTTCATCTTCGGCACGTCCACCTCGATGGTCTTGGAACGCCAGTCGGGTGCGATCATGCACAGGAAATAGCCGTCCTCCACCGCCTTCGTGAAGATCTGCCCTCCACCCAGGTCGCTGGCGATGCGGTTGGGTCCCGCCACCAGAGGCACATAGAAGAGCATGGTCTCAACCGCGATCTCGTTATCCATGGTGCAGTTGCCCTCCGGGTCAAACAGCCCACCGCCACGCTGGTACAGCAGCGGCTCGAAGCGGCTGGACTCGCTGTCGGGCAATTCCAGCATGTAGCGCTTGCCCGGAATGGTCACTTTTCGCCCAACCCGAATGAAATCGTCCCACGTCTTTATGGTGTTCGGGTCGATACCGAGCTGTTCGAACAGGTCACGGCGGTAGGCGATCATCACCGGATGCACATCGTGCGGCAAACCGAAGATGCGCCCCCTGCTGGTGTACGGGGCAAAGCGCGCCTGCACCATGCGGTCGTACAATCCAGACTCTTTAATGCGGTCGGTCAGGTCACGGAAGCCCACGTCCTTCAGCGGTCCGCGGAAGAAGCTGCCCGCGGCGCTGATCTCCACCTCCACCAGATCGGGCACATCGAGGTCGGACAGAAACGCCGCCTGCAAGCGTGAGGTCACCGCCTGCCACGATACCAGCTGCAGGTCTACCTTCACGCCCGGATGCTTTTTCTCGAAAGCGGGCAACGCCTGCTTGTAGGCATCATAGTGTGTTTTGGCAAACGTCCACATCACCAGCGTGGCTTCGGGCTTCTTCACCGGATTGAGCGCCAGCCACACCCCGGACAGCACCGACAACACCAGCATACTCAACGCTGCGGAACCGTACGGGAAGCGCATGGTACAACCTCCCTGCAAGAGCGCCTTAAGGGTTTACCGCCAGCAAGTTTCAGCTCGGCACGCCCAGATTCCTGCATTTAATCGTTTAAGAGGTGCATCCAGCACTTCCTCTCTGTGGTGGGAGAGCAATGTTTCACGCAGGCGGCAAGCCAGCCCCTGCGCAGGGCTGGCTACTGTGTTCATTCCCTACACGTGCTCCTTCAACCACCGGTAGCACTTCGCATAGCCCACGCCACCAGCGGCTTCCGGTCCCTCATATTCTGCGCAGTATACGCCAGTGTAGCCGACCTCGCGCAGGCACTTCAGCGCATGGTGCAGGTCGATCTCGCCGTCACCCAGCGCCGCACCACGATACTCCGCCAGACTGCCGAAGCCGTCCTTGAAGTGCGTGTGTTTCACGTAAGGAGCCATCAGCTCATAGATGCGATTGCACACCTGCAGGTCGTGCCCGTACCAGCGGTAGTTCATAGTGTCGAGGTTGGTGCCTATCAGCGGATGATTCAGCCTCTGCAGAAGCGGCAGGAGGATGGTGTAGTCGTTGGTCACATAGCCGTGATTGTCGATAGCCAGCGCCACGCCCGTCTCATCCACGAAGTCCACGCACCTGCGGAAGCATTCCGTCAGCGCGTCCAGCCACCTGGCACGCGGGATGCTCTCTTTGGGTGCTCCGCCTTCACTGCGCACCACCGCCTCTTCGTTCAGGATGCGCGTCAGCCCGCAGATGCGCTTCATGCGTTCTACCTCAAACCGGATGGCGTCCTCATCCACCTGAAGGAAGTCGTTGCCAGCTGCCAGCGCGGACACCTTCAGCCCGTAGGACGCCAACTTCCTGCGAACCTGCTCGGCGTTGCGCT
The DNA here is from genome assembly GCA_937132045.1 of uncultured bacterium. Lineage (GTDB taxonomy): Bacteria > Armatimonadota > HRBIN16 > HRBIN16 > HRBIN16 > HRBIN16. The sequence continues at coordinate 1,650 of CAKZNX010000177.1, read as the reverse complement.
CCGGGTTGTCGTCATTTTCCTGCCACACATCGGTAATTTTCAGCTCCACGTACTGGTAACCCGTATCGGCAGCGAACCGCAGCAACTCCTCAAACGAGAAGCCAGGCCAGTTATAGTGAATCACGCCGACCTTTGCCATCTGCGCTCTCCTCAAAGTGATGAAGTGGATTTTACTGCTTTGCCTCGGTGCCCTGTGCCTCCTGTTTACGCTGTTCGAACATCTTCTTGTAGTCTTCCAGCGAAATGTAGCGCGACGGGTCGGCGAATCTGCTCTTATCCAGCACCACAATATCCAGCCCCGAGTTCACAAAGCCCTTCTCATCCGCCTGCGGGATGCCTCTGCCCTGCGCTAGGTTGTAGAGCATCTCCACGCTTTTCGCTCCCCAGTCGAACACCTTTTGCCCGATGCACACCTGCACGTATCCCTTCTCGATCCACATCCAGGGATTGCCCTCCAGCGGATCCACCGAGACCACTTTCGTCACGCCTGGTTTGATGCCGTTCAGCCCGGTTTTGGTAAACAGTGCCCAGCCGCCTACCATCGCCCAGCCAGCCAGGTCGGGATGCTGTTGCATCACGCTGTTGATGAGCGACTCGGCTCGGGTAGCATCGTCGTTGCAGTACACGGTGGTGACGATGCGAACATCGGGATAGGCTTTCAGGGCGTCCTGTATCCCCTGAATGCGCGTGGTCAGGTTCTGTGCCCCCTGCACTCCCGACAGAATCGCCACCTTCCCTCTGCCGCCGATGAGCTTCGCCAGCTCCTCGCCGATGGTTTTGCCTGCTTCGTAGTCGTCCATTCCGAAGAACGCCTGCCGTTTGCTCTTCGGCGAGTCGCTGTCCCAGGTGACCACCGGGATACCCTCTTCCACCGCTTTGTCGATCACCCGGCGCATAATCTCGGCGTTCACGCACGACACGGCGATACCGTCCACTTTCTGGCGCACGTAGGTCTCGAATATCTGCGCCTGTTTTGCCTCGTCGTTGGTTTCGGGGGCGTTCCAGTAGATTTCGACGTTACCCAGCTTGGCGGCGGCGCCCAGCGCCCCCATCTTCGCGTAGTTGAACACCGGGTTATCGAGCTGCTTGGGGATGATGGCGAAGCGGTGTGTGCGCTGCGAGGTGTCCGTCGGCGAGGGTTGCTGGGACGTGGTGTCGCTTTTGCGCGCGCATCCTACCAGTGCTACAAGCACACCGCACAACAGTGCGTATAGAGGCAAACGCATCAGTGAAGCCTCCTTTCAGCAAGGGTTATCTGCTCTTTTACATTTTGCCCACCGTGCACCGGCTTCCTGCGAAAGGCGCCTTTCACCGCCCATAAAGAAAATTTCATACAGAGCACGAAAAAGACGCAGGAAACCGCGGATGCAATCTTGTAAAAACCTATAGTGTTCTGTTACAATAAAGCGACAAGCCCAGTAATATTGCTGTGTTGATGCGTGAAGGGGCATCGAGACCGTGTGGTGACACCTGCTTAAAAGGGGGGGTTCGGTTGTCCCACCAGCCAACAGGAGAGGTGGCAACGAGCAAAGGCACAGCTGGACAGGTGCCTGCCGAGCAGGTCGAGCGAGTGATCCGTCAATTGCGCGAAGTTCTTTCTTCTCGAGTAGTGGTAGACAAGAACGGAGCAATACAAGAGATTCACGTACT
>CAKZNX010000176.1 GCA_937132045.1 uncultured bacterium | reverse complement strand
ACCGTGGACATTCTGTCATTCCCGGAGCTGCGGGATTCCATCCTGTATCTTTACGATATCGATGCCGAACGACTGGCTCGCAGTAAGCGGCTGATCGAGGGTATTGTGGAGCGCAATAACCTGCCCACTCGCGTGGAAGCGGGCATCGACCGTCGCGAAGCGTTGCATGGCGCAAATTACGTTATCGTCGCGTTTCAGGTGGGTGGTGTGGAGGCGTACCGGTGGGACGTGGAGATTCCTCGCCAGTACGGCATCGACCAGTGCGTTGGCGACACGCTGGGTCCGGGCGGCGTGTTCCGGGGCTTGCGATCGATCGCTGTATTCGAGGAAATCGCTCGTGACATGCACGAGCTCTGTCCCGATGCTCTGATGCTGCAATACGCGAACCCTATGTCTATCAACTGCTGGGCGCTGAATGTGATGGGCATCAAGGTGGTTGGTCTTTGCCACAGCGTGCAGGGTACCAGCAAGATGCTGGCGCACGAGCTGGGCATACCGTATGAGGAAGTATCTTTCAAGTGCGGCGGCATCAATCATCAGGCGTGGTTTACGGAGTTTCGGCACAAGGGCGTGGATGTTTACCCAAAGCTTCGCGAGGTGATGTTCGCCAAGTATCCCTCGCCACTGGAGGTAGACGCGTCCAGCAAGCTGCCCACGAGCCGCTTCCAGCAACGTGGGCTGGATCACAAGGCGGAAGATGAAGTCTACTATCATGAGCGTGTGCGAACCGAGATCATGCGCACCTTCGGTTATTTTCATACCGAAAGCTCACACCACGGCAGCGAGTACGTGCCATGGTTCCGGAAGAATGCCGACATCGTGAACGCCTATATCCCGGTGCGCTGGGACTACTACGAAATCTCCTGCTCGTATCAGGAGGAAAGCCATCAGGAGTATTTGCGGCAGCTGTGCGAAGGACCACTGCATGCCAGCGAGGAGTACGGCGCGTACATCATCCACTCCTGCGAGACGGGCGAACCCACCGTCATCTACGGCAACGTGCCCAACTGGGGCGCGCCGGGTACCGACCCGAAACAATCGCGTTCGCACATTATCTCCAATCTGCCGCACAACTGCTGTGTGGAGGTTGCCTGCCTGGTAGACCACAACGGCGTTCAGCCCATTGCCTTTGGCGACCTGCCCCCGCAATGCGCTGCCATCAACAGACAATCGATCAACGTGCAGGAACTGGCGGTGCTGGCTACCCTGCATCGCGACCGTTCGCTGGTGTATCAGGCGGTGGCGATGGATCCATTGACAGGAGCGCTGCTTACCCTTCCGCAAATACGCCGGATGGTGGACGAGCTATTTGAAGCGGAGAAGCAGTGGTTGCCGCAGTTTGCGTGACGCCGATTGGTGTACCTCTACTCTTAAACATTTATTTAACATTTGTGGGGTATAACCCGAGACGCTAAGCGTTTCATGGAGGTACACCAACAGTGCATAACAGCTACACGGTAGCTCAGGTGATAGACGACACATGTCCGCAATGCGGGCGCTACCTCGCCATGCAGAGCAGGGTAGAAGACCGCAATGAACGCGCGATCTATCTGTTGCGATGCACCGGCCGTCGTTGCGGGTATCGGCGGGTGAAGCGGGTGTTCCGCGTGGTGCAGACAGCGTAGGACGCGAAACGGGGGCGGTGAACACCGCCCCCTGTCACTATGTTAGACGACCTCCGGCTGACCACACTCGGCTTGCTCGTGGCGCACTGGCACGGGAGGGGCATGATATCGCTTCGCGAAAGCGAGGTTTTACGGAATGGAGCCGACGGGCGGACTCGAACCGCCGACCTACGCATTACGAGTGCGCCGCTCTACCGACTGAGCTACGCCGGCTTGCAAGAAAATGGTGCCGCGGGGCAGAATCGAACTGCCGACACCAGGATTTTCAGTCCTGTGCTCTACCGACTGAGCTACCGCGGCATCCAGAAAGTGGCGGGGACGACGGGGCTCGAACCCGCGGCCTCAGGCGTGACAGGCCTGCGCTCTAACCGACTGAGCTACGCCCCCACCGTATGGGTAGTTGCATGGTGGGCGAAAGAGGGCTCGAACCTCTGACCTCTTCCTTGTAAGGGAAGCGCTCTTCCAGCTGAGCTATTCGCCCTCTTTGAAGGAAGATTTCCCACCAGCACCGTATATTATTCCAAAATTCTTGCGATTTGTCAACGGGGTGAGCGCCTTTTCCTCGCCCCACGACGCGAAAAAATCTCAGTAACAGGAGGTCTTTCCATGCGCAAGTGGTGGTCTTTGCTCGCCCTCATGGTGGCAGTCGCCGCCATTCTCCCGGCGAGTGCGCAGGAGGAAACAGGGAACAACAACCTGCGCGTACGGGCGGGAGTTTTCTTCCCGCAGAAGTCGGAGGCGCGCGATGCTGCTGGCAAGGCGTGGTTCACATTCGGGGCGGAGTACGCGTTCCAGAAGATGGTGGAGCCGGGCTTCGAGGGCACCTTTACCATCAGCGCCGACTACATGGGCAATAAAGACATGCAGAACATCCCGGTGCAGGTGAACCTCGTCGGTGTCTTTGATCGGTTCACGTGGACGGTCGGAGCGGGAATCGGATTCGCCAAGAATGTGGTTGGCGACGCCAAGACCGGCTTGACCTACAGTGTCGGGGTCAGCGCGGTTCTGGGCAATACCGCGGTGCCGCTGGAGCTGGGGGTGATGTGGCGCGGAATGACCAATGTGAACAACCAGCTCGACGGCGTGCAGGTGCACCTGCAGCTGCGATTGTAATCTGAATGTCGGCATCCGGCGGTACGCATGCCGCCGGGTGCCACTTATCGGTCTCCATCTGCGCTCTGCAACAGCTCGCTGACGGTCACCACCCTGTATCCCTGTGCCTCCAGTGCGTTCAACAGCTGCGGCAATGCCTGCGCGGTCGCCTCGCTTCCGCAGTGCATCAGCACAATCGATCCGGGGCGCATCTGGCGCATCACGCGGTCGGTAATCATCTGCGGGGTAATGTCCTTCTTCACACTGTCCCAGCTGTCGATGGTCCAGTAGATGGTCAGATAACCCTCTTCCGCTACCGCTGACCGCACGCGCTCGTCCCTCGCCCCAAACGGCGGGCGAAACAGCGGTTTGGTGCTGACACCGCACACGCGCAGGGCGATCTCTTCCGTCCGGCGCAGCTCCTCACGAATCTTATCATCGGAGAGGGCCGGGAAGGCAGGGTGCGACCACGAGTGATTGCCCAGCTCGTGCCCCGCCTCCGCGATGAGACGAGCCATGTCGGGATAGCGCTCGATCCACTGACCGGTGAGGAAAAAGGTACAGCGCAGGTTCCGCTGAGCCAGCGCACGCAGAATCTGAGGTACCGGTTCAGCCGAACTGCCTGCATCGAAGGTGAGCGCCACCAGCCTCTCGCTGACTTTCGCCCTGTCCACCTCGCGCGATGTGACCGTCAGGCGTGCCCTGTCGCTGGAACCGTTCACTCCACGCGAGCCATCCGGTGATTCCGGCGTCTGCACCTCTGCGGTCTCCTGTGGCTGCTGTGGGCTGACCCGACGACCGGTGCGTTCCCGAGCGGCAGGTTGCCTCGAGGCAGCTCCACCGCCAGACGATGACGTGACCTTATCGGGTGTGCTCTCGTTGGCTGGAGGCAGGTAGCGCGATACGAAAACCGCCACCGTCACAATGCCGACAACGGCCAGCAACAGCTGCAGGACGCCCCAAACAAACCGCCCCACGGTACGGGGGCGGCGTCTTGACGATGTTCGTCTTCGGGATGCCATGGTGTTATGGTGCCGAAGCCACCTTCGGTGCGGTCAACTTCTCGCGCAGGTATTCCACAGCCTTCTTCAATTGCAGGTCGTGCTCGCGATCCTCGATGTCCGTCATCTCCTCGCTCTGCTTCACCACGATGTCGGGCTGAATGCCACCGCGCCGTATCTCGTTGCCGTCGGCATCCACCTTGCGGTTCAGGTCGTATCCGCTTGGTGTCAGGTACTTCGCCGTGGTGATTGCCACCGCGGAGTTGTCCTGCAGCTGGAAGATGGTCTGCACCAGACCCTTGCCGAAAGTGGTCTCGCCAATGATGATGCCACGCTTGTTGTCGCGGACGGCGCCAGCCACGATTTCCGACGCGCTGGCGCTCCACTCGTTCACCAGCACCACAAGCGGGTAGGGCTTGATGGCGCGTCCGCGCTCGGTGTACAGGCGAGTGATCTGACCGTTCTTCTCCTGAATAAGAACCACCACACCATTGTCGATGAACCTGCTGGCGACATCCACTGCCACGTTCAATAAGCCGCCGGGATTGTAGCGCAGGTCCAGAATCAGCGCCTGGAGACCCTTGCCTTCCAGCTCTCGCACCTTCTGCACGAGCAACTGGTCGCACTTCTCATTGAACTGCTCGAGTCGGATGCGCCCAATGCCCAGTTTCTCGTCCTCCATGAACGCGTAGGCGACAGGAGAGGTGATCAGGTCGCGGACGATGGTGATGTGCAGAAGGTTCGGCGTGCCCTTGCGTCGCAGGGTAAGCTCAACCTTGGTGCCGCGCGGACCGCGGATTTTCTTCACCACGTCGTCCACGCGCATCCCTGCAACTGGCTTTCGGTCTACCTCCACAATCACATCGCCCGACTTCACTCCCGCCTTGTCGGCTGGGCTACCCTCGATGGGACGGTAGATGACTATCTGCCCTTCCTTCTCCTGAAGCTGTGCCCCGATACCGAAGAAGTTGCCACGGGTGTCTTCCTGCATACTGCGATACTCGTTCGGGTCCATGAACCGCGTGTAGGGGTCGTGCAAGGCTGCGAGCATTCCGCGGATAGCGGCGTAGGTCAACTGCTTTTCATTGATTGGCTGATAGTATTGGTTGCGCAGCTGTGAAAGTGCGTCCCAGAACAAACCCACGGGCCAGAGATAGTTCTGCTGGGAGTCCTGCTCCATCTGCAACGCAAGACTGACGCGCTGAGGCACGGTCTGCGCGGCGTACAGCGCGCGGCGCAGTCCGCCCGAGGTAAGGTCGGGCAGGAAGAACCCCGCCAGAAAGGCAAGCGTAATCAACAGCGGGAACAGCCCTGATGATGAGAAACGTCTTTTGCGCATCTTGTGTTACCCTTCCTAAGCCCGTGGTGTGGTTGTGCGCTGGGACAGCAGGTTCATTGCCTTCTCCAGCGCGACGTCGTGTCCCTGTTTCGGCACGGTCGGGGCAGCGACCGTTGGGTAGACGCCTTTCCCGTGGAAATCGCCGCCAGCCAGCGTCAGGAACTTGCCGGTGGTCAGCGTCATCGCAGAGCCGTCAGGCAGAGGCACGAAGGTCTGTACCAGCGCATCGCCGAAGGTGCGTTCGCCCACCAGCTTCGCTCCCCCTTTGTCGCGCAGGAGGACTGCCAGTACCTCCGCCACGTTCGCCGTGCCTCCGTTCACCAGCACGACCATCGGTGACTTCACCCGAGGGGTACCGCTGATGTGCACCGGCTGGCGACGCTTGGTCTCCCCGTTGCGCACTTCCATCAGTCCAAGCGATGGACTTCTGACCAGCATTGATGCCACCTGCGTAGCCGGCTCCACGTGACCTCCTGGGTTGTTGCGCAGATCGATCACCACCCCACGCAGGTTGTTTCCCAGCCCAGCCAAGGCACGCTTCACACCGTCAGGCGTTTGTATGTTGAACTGAGCGATACGCAGGTAGCCCACGTTCCCAGGCATCAACCGGTAGGTCACTGGTTCCACGTTCAGCGTGCCGGGCGTCACCTTCACTTTTACCGTGCTGTTGCCCCGGCGAACGGTCAGCGTCATCGGTCCCTGATCCTTGTTGGTGAGGGCGTTCAGCGATTTTCGCAAATCCAGCCCGGCGAGAACGCGCTTGCGCGCATCTTCCATCGCCTTGACCAACTCGTTCCCTCGCAAGCCTGCTCGCTGCACCTGCCTGAATGGGTCATACGCGATGACCCACTTTCCATCGATCTCGGTGATCACGTCGCCCGGCTGAAGTCCTGCCTTTTCGGCGGGGCTGCCGGGTAGCGGAGCAATCACGGTGAGTTCACGGCGTTCCACATCCTGAGTGACCTTGCGCACCACAGTCATCGCTGCGCCGATGCCGTAGTAGGTGCCCTTCGAGGCTTCTTGCAGCAGACGAGCTTCCTGCGGCTCGAGGAAGCGGGTGTTGGGGTCGTTCAGCGACTGCAGCATCGCCCGCACCGCGCCATAAGCCATCGGCTTCGCCTGCTGAGGCGTGTAGTCGGCGTGCTGTTTCTCCACGTACTTGAACACGCTGTAGAAAAGCTGCATGAGGTCCATGCTGACGGGAGACGCGTTATCACCGGGTGCAAGAGCTACCGTATAGCCCTGTTTGGGGGAGTACTCCTGCAGCGAGCTGAGACGGGCGCCCGGGTTTGCGTTCGCAACTGGCAGGGCAGCCATCTCTTTCCGCAACCACCACCCAGCCCCAAAAGCGATCAGAGCCAGAACAATCCAGGGTAAAATACGACGTGGGGCACGAACGTCCACCGGTGTACCTCCATTCATCAGTCCAGTCTGCAAACGCTGGCGGGCTTGTCGAAGCCTTCTGTTAGCCGTATTATAGCATCCTCTGAAGAGCGAAGTCAACAGCGATGCGCACCGACAAATACCAGAGTATCGCGCCACCGTGGTATTCTTCCTCGATTCAAAGTTATCAGAACTTGATGCCCAGCTTCAGCCGCGCCTCGTACTCGGTCTGGTTCGGCTGGAACATGCGGTCGCGCTGGAAGGTGGTCAGGTTGCCTTCCAAGCTGATGTTGAATACGTCGCTCAGCGCGTAGCGGTAGCCCAGCCTGTAGGTGTGCGATGCCATATCGCTGGTGCTCTGCTGCCGATTCAGGCGGTAGCCGGTCAGCAGCTCCATCAGCGGCGAGAACCGATAGAGGAGCGACACATCTGCCAGCGTGATACTGCTGTTGCTGAGCAGGTCGCGACGTACACCCAGAGTGCCCTGCAGGGTCAGTGCGCTCACGTCCGCCTGCAGCTTCAGCTCCGCCAGTTCCTGTTGCTTGACGTTGCCTTTGTTGTCCTCCGGGTTGCGGGTGTAGCTGCCCGTCACGCTCAGCGAGCGCGAAGGCGCCATGCTCAGCGACAGCCCCCATGTCTCGGGCGGGACATTGTCGTCCTGCAATCGCAGGCGGTGGCTGGCTTCCAGTCGCCAGGAACGATTCGGGGCAATCTGCGCCCGAAGGGTGCGTACGTAGCCCTCTCGCTCACCAGCATTAAGCCCCTGAACGCCGGTTTCCAGACGAACACCCTGTGCCGGCTGAAGCGCCAGCAACACATCCTGTCGGAGCGACGCCCTTTCACCAACGGTCTCCAGAGCCGCGCCTGTCTCGACCTGCATGGTGGCTCGTGGAGAAGTCACCACTCGCAGGGTGGTGGCAGTGGTACGGTCGCCCAGCTCACCCTCGCGCTGCAGGTAGTTGCCGAGCAGGCGATAGGAGGAGGTTGGCGTCGCCTCCAGCCCAAGGCTGAGCTCCGTCTGCTGGCGGTCTCCTACCTCGTCATACCGGATGCCCGTTCGAACCTGCACCGACCTGACAGGAGATGTTGTCACTCCCAGCGATGCGGTAGACCGCTCAGTGCTACCGGCGGTGTTCGCGAGGCGCTGTTGCTCCAGCAGTGCCTGTGCCTGAGTGGTGGGGCTGAGGTTCACCTGCGCCGTCAGCCTGTCGGTAGTTACCTCTGACCTTCCCTGCAACAGGGCTTCCTGCTCCTGAACGCGCCGCTCGATACCCGCGGACACCGCTCCCTTCTGCACGTTGAGAGCCGTCGAGGTGGTGGTTACCGTTGCCAGAGGGTTCTCCTGGTTCACGTAGGAAACAATCGCCCTCACGCCCTCCGCCGGGTCGTAGGCAAGGGAAGCCGAGGTGCCACCCGCTTTGGCGCCCGCGGTGTCGCTTTGCTGGAAGCCCATCGACAGGTTCAAACGCTGACTGAGCAACAGCTTGAGTGAGGTGCTGAACGCATCGGTGTCCGGTTTGACCTTCCAGCCCTGGGCACCGGAGAACTGGCGTCCGGCGTGCAGGTAGCTCAGCGTCCACTCGGCGAGTTCGCTGCGGGACGACGCCTGCAGTCGCATTCCGCTCTTTTCGTCCAGACGCGCCGGCGCGTTCACATCGGTAAGGAAAGTGGCGGAAATCTTCGTGCTGCCTGCCGGTAGCAGTTCGCCTGTCAGCCCCAGCAGGGTGGTCTCCTTACCGGTTTGCCCCAGCGGGGCAGAGTAGGTGCCAGTGAGAGCCAGCTTGCCGCGCGCGACGTTCAGCAGCTCCATCTCCAGTGGCATCTGGAGGGTCTGTGGATTGCGTCGAGCCCTTTTCGGGTCCACCTCATAGGTAACCTGTGCCAGGGCGTCCTTGCGCAACGGCTGAAGGAACACCAGCGTGCCGGCGTTGTAGTCCATCGTATAGTCCTCGTCTCGGCGCAGGGTGCGTCCTTCCACAACCACGCGCTCGGTGCGGCTGCGCACGCCTTTCCACGACAGCACGTACGGACCACGGGTATTGCGTCCGACAAAGACGTCGGTATAGGAGACGCGCGATGAATCCACCCCCGATAGCGCCGCAGGACTGTTTTGCGGTTGCTGCGCCGCTGGCACTGGCAATATCACAAGCAGGTAAAGTATGCCCGCTGTCAGAAAGGCTGTGGCTCGCATCGCATTCCTCCTTCCACCAACATTATAGACGGTTCTTGCGCAAAATGCATTACGCTCGGTGTATGTGCCCAGCATGGCGTGTCATTGCGAGCGTGCCTTCCGGCAGGCGAAGCGATCTCCAGCGGTTTGCGTG
>CAKZNX010000175.1 GCA_937132045.1 uncultured bacterium | reverse complement strand
CTGCATGAGTCCGACTCGCTCCACAAGGGCATCCATACGGGCGGTTAGCGTGTCCACCCTTGCGGTGAGTTGCTCCAGCCTGACGGTGAGGTCGTCCACCCTTGCGGTGAGTTGCTCCAACCTGACGGTGAGGTCGTCCACCCTTGCGGTAAGCTGAATGACTCTGGTAGCCAGTTCCTCCTGTCGTTCGGCAATCTGGGCGATCTGGTGGTCGGTGGCTGCCTGTCGTTCCGCGAGTTCACGGAAGCGGCGGTCGTTCTCCTCGATCAACCGCTCCAGCCTTTCCGAAACCCGGATGATCGCCTCCTCGAGGCGGTCGGTGCGCTCCGGCAGTTGCCGGTAGCGTTCGGGCAGAAGAGCCTCCAACAATGGCTCTCGCCATTCGGGGTGCTCTCTCAGCGCACGAATGAGGTCTTCCAGGGACTCCAGTGCCAAGTCGTATCACTCCTCTCCAGCATATTATACCGCAGGCTCAGCGACGGTCTTCGGTGCTCTCAGGTCGGAAGGCGCGGTAGCCTCTGCTTTCCATCATTTCCCCGATCCGGCGCATCAGTTTGTGGCTGAACGCCTCACGTGCCTGCCGATCGCTTTCGAAGTCCTGCGCGAACTGCTCATAAAACATGGGTTCACCGAAAACAACCATTAGACGGTGCCAGCGAGGCAGGCGCGGGTCGGCTGGGAGGATTTCGCGCGTGCCGATGATTGCAGTAGGTACCACAGGTGCCCCGCTCATCTTCGCCAGCAGAGCCACTCCGGTCTGCGGTTCGATAAGGTAGCCATCGCCACTGCGGGTGCCCTCCGGGAACATAATCAGCAGTTCACCCAGCCGCAGGCATTCCAGAGCGGTGCGCAACGCCTGACGGTCGGCGGTGTTCTGGTGCACGGGGAAGCATCCCACTCGCCGGATGTACCATCCCAGCAAGGGAATGCGAAACAACGGCGCTTTGCCCATATAACAGCATCGGCGGGGCCATGCCGCGCATCCGACCACAGGGGGATCCATATAGCTGGTGTGGTTCGGTGCCAGTATTGCCGCACCTTCGGGGATGTTCTCTCGTCCTTCTACCTTCATCCAGAAGCCGAGGCGCAGTACAGGGCACACCACCCATCGGGAGATCAGGTAGAGGGTGTCGCTTCGCTCGTGAACCGGGCACGACATATCTTCAACACCTCCTCCACCACCTCGTCCGGCGTCTTATTGTTGGTGTCGATGAGCACCGCGTCGGGTGCCGGACGTAGCGGGGCGACGTGACGTGAGCTGTCGCGCTGATCGCGGGCTTCGATGTCGACTTTCACCTGCTGGAAGGGGATGTCGATGCCGCGCTCTAGCAATTCGCGATGGCGCCGGCGCGCGCGCTCGTCCAGCGAGGCGGTGAGAAATACCTTGACCGCCGCATCAGGGAAGACAACCGTGCCCGTGTCACGTCCTTCTGCTACTGTTGCTCCCTGCCTGCCGAACTCCCTTTGCCATTCCAGCAACACTTCTCGCACCTCCGGAACGGCGGATATGGGCGACGCCAGGTTGCCCACTTCGGGCGCGCGAATGGCTTCGGTGACGTCCTCGCCGTCCACCAGCACACGCTGCTCGCCATCGCTCTGCACCAGCTCTACTCTGGTGTGGCGCGTCATGTCCACAATATAGTGCGTGTCCTGTGGGCGCAGTCCGTTACGAATGGCTTTCCACGCCACCGCGCGATACAACGCACCCGTGTCCAGATACCGGTAGCCCAGCGCCTTTGCCACCAGCTTCGCCACGGTACTCTTGCCAGCACCGGCGGGACCGTCGATAGCGATAACCGGTTGCCTCACTGTGGACCTCCTTCCAGCTCTGCCAGCTTCTCGAAGAAGTGCGGAAAGGTTTTCTGGACGCACTCAGGGTCCATGATGACGATACCAGATATTTTCAGACCGATGAGCGCGAACGCCATCGCAATGCGGTGGTCGTTGTATGTATGAACCGCTCCCGATGTGGGGGTGCCCGGATAGATGGTCAGTCCGTCAGGGTGCTCGTCTACCTGCACACCAAGTCGTCTCAGCTCGGTCGCCACTGCGCTGACGCGGTTGCTCTCCTGATAGCGCGCGTGTTCCACGCCACGGATACGGGTGGGGCTGTCGGCGAATGGAGCCACCACTGCCAGCGTGATGAAGGTATCGGAGATGTCCGACATGTTCACATCAACCCCGTGTAGCACCTTCGCGCCTACCAACTCCACAGCGTCCACCTGCCACTTCACCGCACAACCCATCTCTTCGAGTATTTCCACAAAGCGGATGTCGCCCTGCAGGGAACCGCGGTTCAGCCCGCACACGCGCACACGCCCACCCGTGATAGCAGCAGCAGCAAAGAAGTACGAGGCGGCAGTGGCATCGGGTTCCACCAGATAGTCTGTGCCTGCCTGTAGATGGTATCGCTGGGGAGCGGGAATACTGACTCGAGCGGGCTCTTCATGCCAACCTGCCTGTACGCCGAACTGTTCCATCATTCGCAGGGTCATCCGCACGAACGGAGCAGACACCAGCGTACCCTCGATGTTGATGGTTACCGGTGCCGAGGCGCAGGGCGCCACCATCATCAGCGCGGAGAGGAACTGACTGCTGATGTCGCCGCGCACCGAGACCTCGCCTCCTGACAGTCCACGCGCACGCACGACCACCGGCGGGCATCCTGTTCCTTCCTCGGAGTGCGCATCCGCCCCCAGCACGTTCAGGGCATCCAGCAGGGGCTGAATGGGGCGCTGACGCATCCGCGGCGTGCCGTCCAATCGGTACTCGCCCTTGCCCACAGCTGCCAGAGCGGAGAGGAATCGTGCCGCGGTTCCAGCGTTTGCCACCCACAGATCCGCCTGCGAGGCGGGTATTCTGCCACCTTCGCCGCGCACCACGATGGTTTCCGCGTGCTGGCTGGACACATGAAAGCCCAGTCTGCTCAGGCTATCCGCCATCACTCGCGTATCTTCTGAGTCGAGCGCATGGCGGATGACTATCTCCTGTTCGCACAGGCTTGCCAGCAGCAAAGCGCGGTTGGTGATGCTCTTGGAACCGGGCAACTGCACGCTGGCGTCCAGTGGCGATTGCAGGGGCTTCACTTCACGAGCAGCGCTCATAGTCCAAACGCCTGGCGGAGGATTCGGGCTTCGGTGAAGAAGCGCTGAATGGTCTCGGCGTCCTCGTCGGCGATGGCGGTGCGCACCTCTTCCAGCTTGCCCAAAAACTCGTCAATTGCCCACAGCACGTGCTCGCGGTTGTGCAGGAAGATGTCGCGCCACAGCTCCGGCGAGCTGGCGGCGACTCGCGTACCGTCGCGGAAGCTGCCTCCAATCAGCTGGGGGTAAGGCGTGCTCTCGGCAACGTGCATTAAAGCCAGCGCTAGCGCGTGGGGCAGGTGACTGGTGAGCGCCACGGCGCGGTCGTGTTCGTCCGGATCGGCAGTGATCACCTGCGCACCCAGACCCTGCGCCAGTGCGGTAACCCTCTGTACCGCCTCGGGTGAGGTGCCGTCGATGGGCGTCACCGCCCAAGTCGTGCCCACAAACAGGTCGGCGCGGGCGTTGTGCACCCCAGCCTGTTCGGAGCCTGCCATCGGATGTCCGCCCACGAAGCGCGGTCCAAGCAGCTCCGTTGCGGGTGCTACCAGTGCACTCTTGACCGACCCCACGTCCGTCACCACACAGTGCGGAGCCATCCACTGCTGGAACAGTCGAACGGTGGGCAGGATCAGTCCTACCGGTGTGCATACCACCACCATATCGGCACCTGTCACGCCCTCCTGCAGGGAGGTGGTGACTTCATCCGCGGCGCCCTTCTGCATTGCCATCTGCAGACGCTCGGCGTTGCGTCCCGTGCCCACCACGTGTTTCGCCAGCCCGCGCTGACGCGCCCCCATGCCGATGGATCCGCCGATCAGTCCAACTCCGACGATGCACAGCCGTTCGCAGACTGCTTCAGCCATCTTCTCCTCCTAAATGCTTCGCCCCACGGCGGACGCCAGCCGGCACAGCTGGTCCATCATCCCCGCGAAGGCGTCGAAGCGCAGGGACTGCGGTCCGTCCTTCAGCGCACGCTCTGGTTGAGGATGCACCTCCACGATGATACCGTCTGCTCCAGCGGCAATCGCTGCGGCGGCGATAGCTGGCACGAGGCTTGCCTTACCGGTGCCGTGCGAGGGGTCGGCGACAACAGGCAGGTGCGACAGCTCCTTCGCCACCGGGATGGCGTTGATGTCGAACGTGTTGCGTGTGTAGGTCTCGAAGGTGCGGATGCCTCGCTCGCACAGGATGATGTTGTAGTTGCCACGTGAGGCGATATACTCTGCTGCCAGCATCCACTCCTCGATCAGCGACGCCCAGCCTCGTTTCAGCATCACGGGCTTCTGGGTGTTGCCGACCTCTTTCAGCAGGGCGAAGTTGGTCATGTTGCGAGTGCCCACCTGCAGGATGTCGGCGTACTCCGCCACCAGCTCCACCTCACGGGTGTCCATCACTTCAGTGATGATGGGCAAGCCGGTCTCTTCGCGCGCTGCGCTGAGCAGTTTCAGTCCTTCCTCACCCATTCCCTGAAACGAGTAGGGTGAGGTGCTCGGCTTGTAAGCGCCCCCGCGCAGGATGTGTGCTCCCATCTGTTTCACGAAGCGGGCTGTCTCCATCAACTGCAGTTCACTTTCAATCGTGCATGGACCCGCCATCACGGTAAGGCGATTGCCACCGATCTCGACGCCGCGTACGTTAATCACGGTGCCCTCGGGTCGGAACGGGCGTCCCACCAGCTTGTACGGCTTGGAGATGATGATCACCCGTTCGACGTAAGGAAACGCCTGCAGTTGCTCGGACAGCTCCGCCTTCTCCGAGTCCAGCACGCCGATACAGCCGACGATGGTGCGCTCGACGCCGCGCGAGATGTGCACGCCGAACCCGCGCGACTTCAGAATGTCCGACAGCTCATCGATATCTCTTTCAATTGCCTGAGGTGTGAGTACGATAATCAAAGCGATACACGCTCCTCCTTCAGTTTGCTTGTCGCAGGGGTTGGTGAAGGAATTATACAGGACTGGAACGGCACTCGTCAACCGCACGTCTTGCCGGTTTCCGCCCTGCCGACAACGATGCAGGAAGAGGTTTGCACTGACGGTTTTTGGCTCACCGGGAGGTTCGCCTTCCAGACCCTCCGTGTCATTGCGAGGCGCGCCGGGACGAAGCAATCCTCCTCGCCCCGTGTCATTGCGAGGCGCGCCGGGACGAAGCAATCCTCCTCGCCCCGTGTCATTGCGAGGAGCGCAGCGACGAAGCAATCCCCTACACATACCCATCAGCAGCAGGGGATTGCCGCGCCTGCCTTGCGGCAGGCTCGCAATGACA
>CAKZNX010000174.1 GCA_937132045.1 uncultured bacterium | reverse complement strand
GATCGGCTCGCGGCGAAGCTGGAGGAGCTGGCGGAGGCACAGCGTCGGACGGAGCAGCGTGTGGAGGAGCTGGCGGAGGCACAGCGTCGGACGGATGAGCGCGTAGATCGGCTCGCGGCGAAGCTGGAGGAGCTGGCGGAGGCACAGCGTCGGACGGACGAGACAGTAGCCCGTCTGAGCCAGCGCGTGGAGGAGTTAGCCGAGATACAGCGGCGCCAATACGAGGAGTTTCTCGCTTTCAAGGCGGCTACAGAAGCGCGATTCGAGCGCGTGGAAGCCAGACTGACGAACGTGGAGAACCGCCTTGATCGCGTGGAACAGAAGGTGGATAACCTGGCTTCGCAGTTCGGGCAGCTGACGAACGTGATCGGTGCTTCCCTCGAGGAGGAGGCACAGGGGTCGGTTTCGGCAATCATGCGCCAGAAAGGGTATAAAGCACCAATCGAAGGGTATCCTGTTCGCATCGACAGCGTCGGCGAGATCGACGTGGTGCTCCCTGTAGAGTCGCCGGAGGGTGAAAAGCTCACCGTCGTTGCCGAGAGCAAGGTGCGTCTCAGCACGCGTGCGGTATACGATTGGGCGAATAGGATGAACTCCCCCGAATTCCGACGGCGGCTGAAAGAAGCCGGGGTTGCGGGTCCTTATCTCGTTTATATGTACGCGATCCGCATGGATCAGGGGGCACTTGACGCCGCCAGGCAGATGGGCGTTGGCGTGATGAGCGGAAGGGGCGAGCTGATTGAGCCAAGAGGTCCCCTCCCAGAGTCCTGAAATGCGCCGCCAGGCGACCGCCGTTGGCTTATTCGTGGCGCTTGGCCTGCCTTTTCTGGTGGATATAGCCACCGGCAGGTCTGCCGAAGACCTCTCTCAACCTTCGCGCATCGTGTTAATGATCTCTCTGGAGTGGTTCATCGCCCTCGTCCTTGTCGCGATTGTGCTCTTCTGGGAGCGACAACCTCTGGGCTCCATCGGCATCCGAATGCCGGCACGCAAAGACATCACTCTGGCATTTCTGGCGTTCATCGTGGGTGCTCTCACGTTCGTTGTAACCGCGCCGGTGGTGCAGGCTCTGGGACTGCAAACGACCTCGCCGGGTATAGAGCGGCTTGCACAGGTGCCGTTCATTCTGCGAGTGGCAATCGTTTTGACTGCAGGTATCACTGAAGAGATACTTTTCCGTGGGTTCCCCATAGAGCGACTGAACACGCTGACCGGACGGCTGGGTATCAGTGCCCTGATTGCATACACGGTGTTTGTTCTTCTCCACCTGCCGTTCTGGGGAGTAGGTGGTGCCCTGCAGGTGGGGGTGTGGACTATCGTGGTAACCCTGCTTTACGTGGCACGGCGCAATTTGACTGCCTGTATGCTCATGCATATCCTGAACGACGCTTACGCATTCCTGTTGTTGCCCCTGTTCCTTCCCTATCTGCCAAAGTGAAATTCCGGCGGCTGCATCTCGACATCGCCGCAGAGCACCGAATCGTATGAGGGTGTGTGAAAATCCGTAGCCAGCCAGGAATCTCTCCCTGCCTCTCCCTGAAGCGGGGAGAGGTTCCGAACTCCCCCTTCCCGCGTCGGTAAGGAGGTTGGGGGGATAGGATTGGTCTTTTTCCAACATCCGCGAATGGTATTGACTCAAAGGACTTCTCTGGGATATACTCGCTGTGCTACTATCCTAAAAAACATGCTACGCTGGAGGAGAGTGTATGAAGCGTGCCTTCACGCTGATCGAACTGCTCGTCGTTATCGCCATCATAGCGATACTGGCAGCGATCCTGTTCCCTGTCTTCTCGCAGGCGAGGGAGAAAGCCCGGTCGGTCTCCTGCCTGTCCAACTGCAGGCAGATGGGGCTTGCCATCCAGATGTACGTGCAGGACTGGGATGAAGGTTTCCCTCTCACCGAACCGCATGAGTATGGTGGAGAACACAGCCCATCCGGACCCGGCTGGCTGAAGAGCTGCCAGCC
The DNA here is from genome assembly GCA_937132045.1 of uncultured bacterium. Classification (GTDB taxonomy): domain Bacteria; phylum Armatimonadota; class HRBIN16; order HRBIN16; family HRBIN16; genus HRBIN16. The sequence goes on along the minus strand of CAKZNX010000174.1, from coordinate 14,489 downwards.
ATACGTCAGGACGCAACTGCTGAACCGCTGCCCATCCGATAGCAGCCCGCTCTGGAACGACGGTGATCCCACCACCCGCGTAGGCTCCTACGGTATCAACGGCTACCTGCCTCCCGACCATCCGCCCTACTACGGCGTGCGGTTGGGCGGTGTGAATAACCCCGCACAGTGCATTGTGGTTGCAGAGCTGGCAGAGCAGGTACTGGACGACCACTTTGTACCCGCCGCGTGGGGCAACCCTACCCGCGTGCCGGAGTTCGGACCCGGCTCGGAGGAGTATGAGGCGGAGTGGAACGACGAGGCGTGGGAACCGCGAAGCGTTGCTATCCGGCGTCATCAGGGTGGCGCGAACTATGTGTTCGTGGATGGACATGCTAAATGGCATCGGTTCGAGCAGACCTGGCAGCAGGTGCCCGGACAGCTGCCCACGATAGACTGGTACGACCCACAGCGCTGACACTGGTCTGCAAGCGAAGGCAGCCATGAAGGGTTGCCTCCGTTACTGCCAAAACTCTCTCGAACAGGACGCCCTCCGTCGCAGAGCGAAATCTCTCCCAAAAGTCGAACGGAGGGCGTTATGCATCCCAAACCCACTCCGCAACAGCTTGCCTGGCAGGAAGCCGAGCTCAGCCTGTTTTTGCATTTTGGCATGAACACCTTCACCGATCGCGAATGGGGCGAAGGCAATGAGGATCCGCAACTGTTCAACCCTTCGCAGCTGGACGCCGCGCAGTGGGTGCAGATGGCGAAGGAGTGTGGGTTCAGGTACCTCATTCTGACCGCCAAGCACCATGATGGTTTCTGCCTCTGGCAAACGCGCTACACCGAACACAGCGTCAAGAATAGCCCGTGGCGCATGGGCAAGGGAGATGTAATGCGCGAGTTCGCCCGAGCCTGTCACTCCGCGGGGCTAAAGGTGGGGTTCTACCTTTCGCCCTGGGACCGTCACGAGCGCACTTACGGCGACTCCCCTGCCTACAACCGTTATTTCATCAACCAGCTGACCGAATTGCTCACCCAGTATGGCGAAGTGGCAGAAGTGTGGTTCGACGGCGCCTGTGGAGAGGGACCGAACGGGCGCAGGCAGGAGTACGACTGGCAGGGTTACTACGAGGTGGTGCGCAAACACCAGCCGAAGGCGCTGATCGCTATCTGCGGACCGGATATCCGCTGGGTCGGCAACGAAGACGGCTATGCCGCTGAAACCGAGTGGAGCGTGCAGGACGCGGTGCCAGCCTTCCACGGCAACGTGACAGGCAAGGTATGGTGGCCCGCCGAGTGCGACGTGTCTATCCGTCCCGGCTGGTTCTATCACCAGCACGAAGACGATAAAGTCAAGACCCTTTCCCACCTGCTGGACATCTACTTCAAGTCCGTCGGGCGCAACAGTGTGCTGTTGCTGAACGTGCCGCCGGACAGACGCGGACTTTTGCCTGACCCCGACGTGGCTCGCCTGCGCGAATGGCGTGCCGCGCTGAATCGCATCTTCGCCAGCGACCTCGCCCGACGCAGGACAGCCCGCGCCTCCAGCGCGCTGCGCGGACACGAAGCGAGCCGTGCGCTGGACGGCAGTAAAGACACCTATTGGGTGCCACGCGAAATGCCTGCTTCGCTGGAGGTGGATTTGCGCAAACCGACCACCTTCAACATCGTCGAGCTGAAGGAATACATTGCTGACGGTCAGCATGTGGAGGAGTACAGCATCGAGGCGCTAACGACCGCCGGCTGGCAGGAAGTTAAGCGGGGAACCACCATCGGGCACCGGAAACTCGACCGCATTGCACCGGTCACCGCCACTCGTGTGCGAGTCAATCTGCTGAAAGCGCGCGCTACACCTCTTCTTCGTGCCTTTGGACTGTACCATGCGCCAGAGGTGAACGCGGGATGACGTCGTGGAAACTGTGGTATCGCGAACCAGCGCCTGTCGAGCCGCCCACAAAAACCGCCTGGCAGAACGCATCGGGGTGGGTGCGTGCCCTGCCAATTGGCAACGGCAGGCTTGGCGCGATGGTATACGGCGGTACTGGCGAGGAGCGCATTCAGCTCAACGAGGAAACGATGTGGTCGGGTCATCCTCAGGAGGCGGACGATCCCGATGCTCCTCGATACCTGCCTGAGATCCGCCGCCTGCTCTTCGAGGGCAGATACGCCGAAGCTGAACGCCTGACGCTGGAACGTTTCGTCTGCCGAGGGGCTGGTTCGGGACATGGCAATGGGGCGAACGTGCCGTTCGGGTGCTATCAGATGCTGGCGGACCTGCGTCTGCGCTTCGAGGGGCACGAAAGCGTGCAGGACTACCGGCGCGAGCTCGACCTCGAGGACGGCGTGGTGCGCGTGCAGTATCGGGTGGGCGACGTGCTGTTCACCCGCGAACACTTCGCCAGCCTTGCCGAGAACCTGATAGTGGTACGCCTGTCTTCCAGCCGCGGTGATGGATTGACCTTTGAAGCCACGCTGAGTCGTCCCGAACGGGCAGAAGTACAGGCGATGCCCCCAACCGACCTGCTGATCAGGGGGGAACTGAACGGGGGACTGCGTTACTGCGCTCGCCTTCGCGTGCTGGCAGAAGGAGGCAGGGTGGTGGTGAGTGGGCAGACCGTGCGCGTACAGGGCGCTCGAGCAGCGACTCTGCTGATAGCCGCCTCCACCACGTATCGCGTGAAAGACCCCGCCGCCGCGGTGTCTAACGCCCTGCGTCAGGGCAGTCGCCGGGCGGTTGCGGCTCTGCTGGAGAACCACCGCAGACGGTATCGCGCGCTTTTTCACCGCGTGCGAATAGACCTTGGCGGGGAGGACCTCTCGCACCTGCCCACCGACGAACGTCTGGAGAGAGTGAAGCGCGGTGAACCCGACCTGCAGCTGTGTGCGCTCTACTTCCAATTTGCTCGCTACCTGCTCATCTCCAGCAGTCAACCGGGAACCCTGCCTGCGAACCTGCAGGGCATCTGGGCAGACGGCATCCAGACTCCCTGGAACTGTGACTACCACACCAACATCAACGTGCAGATGAACTACTGGATTGCGGAGGTGGGCAACCTGCCGGAGTGCCACCAGCCCCTGCTGGACTTCGTCGACCGCCTGCGTGAACCTGGACGAAAAACCGCCCGCATCCACTACGGGTTAAGCGGCTGGGTGGTGCATACCGTTACCAACATCTGGGGTTTCACTTCGCCGGGCGAGCATCCCGCCTGGGGACAATTTCCCGCGGCAGCAGGGTGGCTGTGTCAGCACCTGTGGGAGCATTATCGTTTCAACCCATCGAACCGCGCCCTCCTCCGACGTATCTATCCTGTCATGAAGGAGTGCGCCGAGTTCTACCTGCAGTTTCTGGTACCTGAGCCACGACACGGCTGGCTTGTGACGGCGCCGACCACCTCACCGGAAAACAGCTTCCGGACAGCGGATGGGCGGGCTGCCAGCGTGTGCTATGGCAGCACCATAGACATGCAAATACTGCAGGAGCTGTTTGGCAACTGCATCGAGGCGAGCCGACTTCTGGGCGTGGATGAGGAGTTCCGCCACAAGCTGGAAGAGGCACGCGCTCGATTGGCACCGATGCAGATTGGCAGGCATGGGCAGTTACAGGAATGGATCGAGGACTTCGAGGAAAACGAACCCGGGCACCGGCACATGTCCCATCTTTACGGTCTGCATCCGGGCAACCAGGTCACCCTGCGAGGCACACCTCAACTGGCTCGCGCGGCGCGGGTGTCGCTGGAGCGGCGCTTGGCGCATGGTGGGGGACACACCGGCTGGAGCCGTGCATGGCTGGTGAACTTCTGGGCAAGGCTGGAGGAGGCGGACAAAGCGCACGAGAACCTGATTGCCCTGCTGAGGCAATCCACCCTGCCCAACCTGTTCGACAACCACCCGCCTTTCCAGATCGACGGTAACTTCGGCGGCGCAGCGGGCATCGCCGAGATGCTTTTGCAGAGCCATGCCGGAGAGATACAGCTGCTACCTGCCCTGCCCAAAGCATGGCGCGATGGATACGTGCAAGGATTGCGGGCGCGCGGCGGTGTGCAGGTAGACATCCACTGGAAGGACGGCAAAGCCGCACGAGTGGTTCTGCTCTCGCGACCAGCTCAGACTCTGCGCATCCGTCCACCAAAGGGACAGAGGATACAGCAGGTCACGGCGAGGGGCGCTCCGCTTGCCTTCCAGGGCGAAAACGACGGTGTCGTCGGCATACGGGTGCGCGCTAACGAAACATTGACCCTCATATTGCGCTGAGAAGCTCAAGGAGGTAACCGAATGGCACTCCTCCAATCGCAGAACGACGGGCTGGTGAGCGATGCTCATCGCCCTGCGTACCACTTTCTACCGCCAAAGGGCTGGATGAACGACCCGAACGGACTCATCCACTTTCGCGGTGAGTACCACCTGTTTTACCAGCACAATCCGGAAGAGGCGGTAGCCCGCAACATCGTCTGGGGTCATGGGGTGAGCAAAGACCTCGTACACTGGAAGCCTCTACCCGTTGCCCTGCGCCCTGACAAGCCTTACGACAAGGACGGCGTGTGGACGGGTTGCATGGTGGATGACAACGGCGTCCCGACCGCCGTGTATACAGGGGTGCATCCCGAGGTGCAGTGCATCGCCACCAGTCGGGATATGATGACGTGGGAGAAGGCGCCCGAAAACCCTGTTATTCCCGCGCCCCCAGAGGGGATGCAGGTGACCGGCTTTCGTGACCCGTACGTGTGGCGAAGTCGCGAGTGGTGGTATGCGGTGGTTGGCTCGGGTATTCGCGACGTGGGCGGGGCTATCCTGCTGTATCGCTCGCGCGACCTGCGCCGGTGGGAGTTTCTTCAGCCCGCGCTGGTGGGCGAGAAAGCGAAGACCGGCGAGATGTGGGAGTGCCCCAACCTGTTCCCTCTGGGAAGGAAGTGGGTGCTGTGGACCTCGCCGGTGCCGCTGGGAAGGGTCATCTACTTCGTGGGAGCGTTCCGTAACCACCGCTTCATTCCCGACTATCAAGGCGAGATGGATCTGGGAGGATGTTTCTACGCTCCACAAAGCTTCCGCGACGCGAAGGGCAGACGCATCCTGTTTGGATGGTTGTGGGAGACACGCGATCAGGCGATGAGCCAGCACGCAGGATGGGCGGGCGTACAGAGCCTGCCCCGGCAGGCGACCCTATCCAGAGACGGACGCCTGCTGTTCCAGCCCGTTGCGGAGGTGCGTGCTCTTCGTCGCCAGCGCGTCAGCCTGAAGCCCCGGTCCCTGCGTCCCGGCGAAGAGGTTGCCGCGGGCGACCTCCAAGGCGATTGCTGGGAACTGCAGGTGGAGATGACTGCGGGCGAATCGTCGAGGTGCGGCGTTCGCCTGTACCACACCGCCGACGAGGGGCAGGTGACCAGCATCTTGTTCTCGCAGGCGGAGGGGTGCGTGGTGATCGACCGCACCCATTCCAGCCGCCACGAGACGGTAGCACGCGATGTGCGGTCTGCCCCGTTGACCCTGCAAAATGGGGAACCTCTGCGGTTGCAGCTGTTTGTGGACCGCTCGGTGATCGAGGTCTTCGTCAACGGGCACACCTGCCTCACCAGCCGGGTCTACCCTGAGGGTGGGGCACGATTTGCTCCGCGACTGTTCGCCATAGACGGAACAGCACGGCTGGTGCGGGCGGAGGGCTGGACGCTGGAGGGCGTGTGGTGAGGCAATGACGTGAAGACAGGCATCCCCTGGCGGGCGTTGCTGATCGGCTTGCTTATCCTGCCGGTGAACGCTTTCTGGCTGATCCAGATGGAGATGTCTGCAGCGGGACCGGTGCGGGTGACCTCGGCGCTGGGCCCCTATCCTACCACCTACTCGCTTTTCGCCAATGTGGTCTGCCTTCTGGTACTCCTGCTGGCGGTCAACGCGGTGTTGCGGCTGTGGCGACCGCAGTGGGCGCTATCGCAGGCGGAGCTGCTCATTGTCTACGCGATGCTGGGCATCGGCAGCAGCATCACCAGCGTGGACTTTCTGGACGTACTGATCCCTGTGCTCGCGCACCCTACCCGCCATGCTACCGCCAGCAACCGCTGGGAGTCGCTCTTCATACCCTACTTGCCCGACTGGTTTGTGGTGCGCGATGAGGCGGCGGTGGACGATTGGTACTCCGGCTCGGCAAACCCCTACACGTGGGAGCGGTTCTCGGCGTGGCTTTTGCCTCTGGCGGTGTGGGGTGCGTTCATTCTGGTGCTGTTGTGGGTGATGCTGTGCATGAACGTGCTGGTGCGCCGCCAGTGGACTCAGCACGAGCGTCTGAGCTATCCGATTATCCTCCTGCCGCTGGAGATGACCGACAACCCGGGTGCGTTTGTTCGGCAGAAACTGCTTTGGGTGGGGTTCGCGCTTTCAGGCGGCATCTGCCTGCTGAACGGACTGCACATGTTCTACCCAGCATTGCCCTACATCCCCGTCAAGATGCGCGACATCAGCCCCATGTTCACCGCGCCGCCGTGGAATGCTATCGGATGGACGCCGGTCTCCTTCTACCCCTTCGCCATCGGCATGGGTTTTCTTTTGCCCGCCGACCTGCTGTTCTCCAGCTGGTTCTTCTACTTCTTCTTCAAGGCTCAGCGCATTGTCAGCGCCTACTTCGGGTGGTCGTACGACCGTCCCAATTTCCCCTATGTCAACGAGCAGTGTTTCGGTGGGTATATGGGGGTGGCAGCACTGGCAATCTGGGGAACGCGCCGGCATATCGCGCAGTTTGTGCGGGAGGCTTGGCGCAGCCACGGAGAGGACGAGCCGTTCAGTCCCCGCCTGGCGCTGGTGGGGCTGGCGCTCGGGATGCTGTTTCTGGTGGGATTCTTCTGGGTGTCCGGACTGACGCTCTGGGTGGCGGTGGTCTCCTTTATGATCTACTTCGGCATCGCCATCGCCTGTACTCGCATGAGGGCGGAACTGGGACCTCCTGCACACGACCTGCACATCGGCGGTCCCGACTACATCCTGACCGCTGCACTGGGCACGCAGTTCTTCTCCGCACGCGACCTGACCATCCTGACCTATTTCTACGGCTTCAACCGCGCCTATCGCAGTCTGGCGATGCCCATCCAGCTGGAGGCGTTCAAAATGGGCGAGCGCAAGGGCATCAAGCCGTCTCACATCGCGCTGGCGCTGGTTCTGGCGTCGGTGGGTGGGTTGCTATCGGGCTGCTGGGCGATTTATCACTTCGGCTACACGCGCGGAGTGGAGGAGCGTATGGCTCTGCACATGAGCTATTTCGGCTGGGAGGCGTTCAACCGGCTCTCGGGGTGGCTGGGCAGCCCGCGCCCGACAGATGTACATGCGGTCAGCGCGATCGGGCTGGGGTGGGGCACCGTGGTGGCTCTGCAGGTGTTGCGCCTGAAGTTCTCGTGCTTTCCCCTGCATCCGCTGGGACTTCCCATCTCAGGCAGCTGGACGATGAACACCATCTGGCTACCACTGATCATCGCCTGGTTGGCGAAGGTGAGTGTGCTTCGCTTCGGCGGGTTGTCTACCTACCGTCGTGCACTGGCGTTCTTCTACGGGCTTATTCTGGGCGACTTCCTCATTGGATGCATGTGGCCCATCGTGGGCTGGTGGCTGGGCGTCAACACCTACAGCTTCAGCCAGTAGGGCTGAGGACTGCTCCTGTTCGGTGCCTCCAGTGCGTGACGAGGCACCTTCATCCCTTCCCGCGTCGGGAAGGGGCAGGGGGTTGGGTCACGGCGCCGCCCTCCAAGCCGTTCGCAATCTCTCACACGGCAGAGACAAATAGCCGCCTGTGGGGTAAAATTGCCCGTGTGGGCAAATCTTTCGTCAGGAGTGGCTAAAGGTCAGCATAAGGATGGATAAAGCAGGTGAGTTTGTCTCGATACGCTGGGTGCTGGCGGGCATCCTCGTCGGCATTGTGGCTGGACTCTGGATTAACCGTGTGGATGGGGCGGAGATGCCCGCTTTTGAAGTGGTCGTCCTCTGTGGCGACCTGTTTATCCGCCTCCTGCGCATGGTGATTGTTCCCCTGGTGATGACCTCGCTCATCAGCGCGGCAGCAGGCTTGGACACCCGCCATCTGGGTCGGCTGGGGGCAATTACGTTATCTTATTACCTGAGCACCACCCTGCTCGCCGCGGGGCTCGGTCTGGTGGTGGTGAACCTGCTGGATCCCGGACTGGGGGCGGTGCTTCAGCCTGTTAGGACGCCTGAGGTCCTCTTGCAAGAGCGTCCGCCCAGTTTCATGGACCTTATCCGCAACCTGGTGCCAGCAAACCCCATCGATTCCCTCGCTCGCACCGATATGCTTCAGATTATCACCTTCAGCCTGATACTGGGCATCGCGTTGAACCTGATGGGCGAACGAGGACGCACGGTGCGCCAGTTCGTCGAAGAGGTGTTAGCCCTCTCGATGGTCGTGGTGCGCTGGATTCTGCGTCTTCTGCCCTTTGGGGTGGCTTTCCTGTTGATGCGCACCATCGGTCAGGCGGGAGCCGACGCTTTCGTTCCGCTGGCGAAGTATATGGGCGCTGTGCTGGGCGGGCTGGCTGTGCACGGGTTTGTGGTGCTTCCCGTGCTGGTATGGCTGCTGGGGAAGTGTCCGCCCTGGCGTTTCTTCGCGGGCATCTATCAGGCGATGCTCACTGCGCTCAGCACCAGTTCCAGCGCAGCAACCCTGCCCGTCACCATGCGTGCGGTGGAGGACAATCTGCAGGTGCGACCGCATATCAGCCGCTTCAGCATCCCCATTGGCGCGACGGTGAATATGGACGGAACCGCCCTATACGAGGCGGTGGCTGCGCTGTTCATCGCGCAGGTGTATGGCGTAGAGCTCACCTTCGCCCAGCAGATCATTGTGCTGTTCACCGCAACCCTGGCGGCAATTGGTGCGGCGGGCATCCCCAGCGCCGGGCTGTTCACGATGGTCATCGTGCTCCAGTCTGTCGGCTTGCCGCTGGAGGGGATCGGGCTGATCCTCGCAGTAGACCGCATTCTGGACATGTTCCGCACGATGGTCAATGTGGAGGGCGACGCGGGCGGCGCGGTGATCATGAACCGCATCGCAGGCAGGTGAGGCGTCTGGCGCCCTCGTCATCTGGCGCGGTTCAGTGCGTCACCGCTCCGTCGCACGCTCGTCCTACCAGACGTGCATACTTGCCCAGCGCGCTGTGCGCATAACGCGGTGCCGGAGCCTGCCACCCTTTAAGTCGTTCGGCAATCTCCGCGTCGTTCAAACGAACGTTCAGTTTGCCGTGAGCCGGGTCGGTCGCATCGATTTCGATAATGTCGCCATCGCGCAAAGCGGCAATCGGTCCGCCCACTGCCGCCTCCGGACCCACGTGTCCCACCATCAAGCCGGTGGTCGCCCCGGAGAAGCGCCCATCTGTGAGCAGAGCCACTTCGTATCCCAGACCCTGACCGCGTATCGCGGCGGTGACTGCCAGCATTTCGGGCATTCCCGGCGCACCCTTCGGACCCACGTAGCGAATCACCACCACATCGCCCGGCTGGATTTCACGACGCGCCACCGCCTCGGCACAGGACCGCTCATCGTCGAACACGCGAGCCGGTCCCACGTGGGTCAGCTTCTGGATGCCCGCCACCTTCACCACTGCTCCTTCAGGTGCCAGGTTGCCCTTCAGAATCACCATCCCGCCGCTGGCGCGCAGAGGGCGACTGACCGGATACACCACATCCTGATCGGACAGCTCGTCTGCGGTTTTGACCTGCTTCAGGTTCTCCGATACTGTCCTGCCGGTCACGGTCAGGCAGTCTCCGTGCAGAAGCCCCGCCTCCAGTAAGGTCTTCATCACCACCGGCACCCCGCCGATGCGGTGCAGGTCTTCCATGACGTATTTGCCGCCCGGGGTCATATCGGCGATATGGGGCGTGCGACAGGTGATGCGGGTGAAGTCGTCGAAGGTGAGCGACACGCCCGCCTCGTAGGCGATGGCGGGCAGGTGCAGAGCCACGTTGGTGGAGCCACCCATTGCCAGCGCCACGGTCAGCGCGTTCTCGAACGCCTCTCTGGTCAGGATGTCGCGCGGTCGGATGCCGAGGTTCAGCAGGTTCACCAGCGCCTTGCCGCTCTCGTAGGCGAACACACGGCGCAGCTCGTCCTCTGCAGGTGGCGAGGCACTGCCCGGCAGAGACATCCCCAGCGCCTCGGCAACGGTTGCCATGGTGTTGGCGGTGAAGAACCCTCCGCACGAGCCGATGCCCGGACACGCCACGCACTCCAGCTCGTACAGTTCCTCTTCGCTGATGGCGCCCGCCTCATACTGCCCCACTGCCTCATACACCGTCTGGATGGTCACGTCACGTCCGCGAAACCTTCCCGGTTTGATGGTGCCACCGTACAGAAAGATGCTGGGCAAGTTCAGGCGTGCCATTACCATCAGCATCCCAGGAAGGCTCTTGTCGCAGCCGGCGATGCCGAACAGCGCATCGTAGCAGTGTGCGCGCATCATCAACTCCACCGAATCGGCAATCACCTCGCGACTGATCAGCGACGCTTTCATCCCCTCATGCCCCATGGCGATGCCGTCGCTGACGGCGATGGTAACGAACTCGCGCGGGGTGCCGCCGGCGTCGCGAATCCCTCGCTTCGCCTCGTCCGCCAGAAACTCGGCAGACATGTTGCAGGGAGTGGCTTCGTTCCAGGTGTGCGCGACGCCCACCAGCGGTCGGGCCAGGTCGTCATCGGTCAGTCCCATCGCCCGCAGAAACGCCCGGTGCGGTGCGCGGTGCGGTCCTTCCAGCTCCTTGCTGGCGATTTTTGGGTTACGGTCGGCCATGGCTTCTCCTCCAGCGCGACGTGTTGAGGCAGTTGTCGCAAGGTTGGTTTCGCTAAGGATAGCGCAGATTTCCTGCCTGCCGAGTAGCATCCATCGCGTCCCGCACAGAGAGCGAACGGCGCATGCGCGTTGAACTTCCGCCCGAATTGTGCTATTCTAGCCTAAACGGACTCCTAACGGTTTGCAGTCCCATGCCCGATACAGCAACCATTGCCCAGTTGATTGCGGAAGGCGTGCGGCGCCTTCAGGGGGCGGGAGTGGATACCCCCCGTCTGGATGCTGAAATTCTGCTGGCGGACGCGCTCGGCGTGTCGCGTGCCTACCTTTTCGCCCATCCCGAGGAGGAGGTGGACGAAGCAACCGAACGGGAGTGGCGTTGTCGACTCGAGCGCCGGCACAGGCGCGAACCGCTGGCATACATTCTGGGAAGGGCGGAGTTTTACGGGCTGGAGTTTACCGTCACGCCGGAGGTGCTGGTGCCGCGCCCAGAGACGGAAGTGCTGGTGGAGACGGTGATTGCCGCCGAGCCTGCGACGGTTGCCGACATCGGCACGGGCAGTGGGTGTATCGCGGTGGCGGTGGCGGTGAACCTGCCGCAGACGCAGGTTTGGGCAACCGACATCAGCGAGTCCGCCCTGCGCATCGCTCTCGAAAACGCCAGGCGGCACGGCGTAGCCCAGTGCGTGCACTTTCTGCAGGGCGACCTGTTACAGCCGCTGGCGGGGATGCGTTTTGACGTCGTCGCGTCCAACCCGCCCTATGTCGCGGAGAGCGAGCGCCTGATGCTTCAGCCGGAGGTGCGCGACTGGGAACCGGCACATGCGCTGCTCACCGGCGACGACCCTCTGCAGTTCCATCGCCAACTGGCGGCAGAGTCGCACTTCCACCTGCGCGAGGGCGGCTGGCTGATGCTGGAGGTGGGGATGGGTCAAGCGGAGGCGGTGGCGGGTCTGCTGGAGCAAGCAGGCTATCGGCAGGTTCGTATCCTGAACGACCTGGCAGGTATCGGGCGCGTGGTGGTGGGCAGATACGGTCAGAGGTAGAGCGAATGGAGGTGAAGCGGTGAAGGTACTGAAAGCGGACACGACCGAGAACATCCAGCAAGCGGTGCGCAGAGCGGTAGAGGTGCTGACGGCAGGCGGACTGGTGGTATTTCCCACCGAGACCGTGTATGGTCTGGCAGCGGACGCACTGGCGGAGCCTGCCGTGCGCCGTGTGTGGGAGGTGAAGGGACGCCCCACCGATAAACCCCTGCCGGTGCAGGTGGCGAGCGTGGACGGTTTGCGCCTGCTTTGGCGCGAAGTGCCCGACCATCTTCTGCCTCTTATTCGCGCCTTCATGCCGGGTGCGCTGACGCTGGTGTACTGGCGCAGTACGCTGGTGCCCGACGTGGTGACCGCCGGTGCGGATACCGTGGGCGTGCGCATTCCCGACCATCCGGTTGCGCTGGAACTGTTGAAAGCCTTTGGAAGACCGATTGTCGCGCCCAGCGCCAACCTCTCCGGCGACCCACCTCCTTCTCGCATCGAGGAGGTCAGCGAGGATCTGCTGGCGCGGGTCGATCTGGTCATCGACGCGGGGGATACGGGCGGCGGCGTACCCTCGACGGTGCTGGACGTGACCGTTCAGCCGGCGCGCATCCTGCGGGCCGGCGCGCTTTCTGCCGAGCAACTGCAAAAATATGTGGATGTTACCGGCTAACGGAAGCTTCCCACGCGAGTCCGCAGGCGGTATAATGGGGGCAGAGGTAGATGGCGATGCCCTCCCTGTTACAATATATCCTTATGCTGCTGATGCTGTTGTATGCGGCGGTGCAGCTGGCGGTGCTCATCGTGCTGGTGATACATCACCTGTATGTTCGGCAGGGCAAGCCGGGTCTGCTCGCGGCGCGGTGGAGCTATCTGGACCTGTGGGTTGGCTTTCATCTGGCACTGCTCATCACGCTGGGAGCGCTGGTCGGACTGGCGTTCGCTGCGGGCTTTGTGCTGGCGATTCTGTCGCCGGAAGACGGGCGTGCATTCCAACGTGCGGTGCTGATGGGGGAGTTCCCGGATTCGGCGCTGTGGTGGATGGTGTTTCCCATTCTGCTGGTGCAAAACGCCGCGTTCGTGGCGGCGGCTGTTCTGTATATGGTGGGCAAGTACGGTATGGACCTGCGCACGCTGGGGCTGGTGTGGGACAGGCAGGCAGTGCGTATTGGGTTGTTGTGGGGCGTGCTGGCGTTTCTGGTCACCCCGCTGGTCGAGCTGCTCAGCGTGGGCGTGCTGAGGCTGATGCTGGGTGCGTCGGGATTCGAGCGGTTGGTGAACTGGGAAAAGCAAACGGTGGCGATCGAAGCTATTCTGGAATCTCTTCAGCCGGGCATAATGCTGGCGGCGTTTGTATTGACGGTGGCGGTGGTCGCTCCCATCGGTGAAGAGATTTTCTTCCGCGGTTTCGTCTTCAATCTGCTCAGGAACCGCCTGAACCTGCAGTCGGCGGTGTGGATTTCGTCGGCACTGTTCGCTGTGCTTCACGTCTCGGTGAAGAACTTCCTGCCGATCCTGGTCATCGGGGTCTTGCTGGCGCGGCTGTACCATCGTACCGGTTCACTGTGGAGCTGTATGGTGATGCACGGAATGTTTAACCTGCTATCAACCGTCGCTGCGATTGTTACGGGGAGGATTTGAATGCGACTTGCGGGCGTCCTCGTCATCGCTGGACTGCTGTCGTTCCTGCTGGCAGGATGTGGCAGGTTAGGCAACGTGCGAACCAGTGTTCCTCCTTCCCTTCAGCAGGCGGAGGCACATCTGCGTCACGGCGACATGGCTTCGGCGCGGAAGGCGATTGAGGACTACCTCTCCCAAACGCGCACAGCGGAGGGCTATTTGCGGGTGCTGGCGTTGCTGAACGCTCGGAACCAGCATGAGCTCACCGCCGAGTACGCTCAGCGCGCTCTGGACGATCCTCAGTTGAACCTCAGCCCGCCACTCGAGGCGCAGTTCTGGCAGATTCGGGGTGATGCGTTCGGATACCTGAAACGGCACGAGGAGGCGGCAGAGTGCTACGAAGAGGTGCTGAAGCGCACGCCCGACAACCCGGTGACGCTGAACAACTACGCCTACATGCTCGCCGAGGCGAACGAGCGCCTGGACGAAGCGGAGGCGATGTCGAACCGCGCCCTTGCCAGCGAACCGAACAACCCCGTCTATCTGGATACACTGGGCTGGATTTACTACCGACAGGGACGCTATCAGCAGGCGGTGCAGATACTGGAGAAGGCGGTGGAGGATGCCCCTCAGGAGCCGGAGCTGCGCTATCATCTGGGTATGGCGTACTGGCGGCGCGGGCGCCTGCCGGAGGCGCGCGTGGAGCTGCGCAAGGCGGCGAACCTGTGGCGCATCCGCTACGGCAAGCCCTATGAAGAGGCTTTGCAGGCGCTGGAGCAGGTGGAGAAGGGTATTCAGGCATCGCCATCGCGCGAGAGGATTGACCTGTAATCCCGGAATCCCTCGGTGCCCTCAGTTCGGCAGGTGAAGGGGATTGCCTCGTCGCTTGCGCTCCTCGCAATGACACGGGGGTCGGTGGGTGAAGGGGACTGCCTCGTCGCTTGCGCTCCTCGCAATGACACGGGGGTCGGTGGGTGAAGGGGATTGCCTCGTCGCTTGCGCTCCTCGCAATGACACGGTAGGCGGCGGGGATTGCTTCGTCGCTTGCGTTCCTCGCCATGACACGGGGGTCGGTGGGTGAAGGGGATTG
>CAKZNX010000173.1 GCA_937132045.1 uncultured bacterium | reverse complement strand
TTCGCGCGTGCTCGCGAGGCGGCACGCAAGACTGCCTGCTTGTCGAACGTCAAGCAGATTGCCACCGGGATCATGATCTACGTGCAGGACTACGACGAGACTTATCCTGCCGCCTCCAACATCTCGCGGGCGTTCAACACCCAGTGGCCCCAGCTGCGAACCCTCGTGCAGCCGTACGTGAAGAACGATGCCATTTGGTTCTGCCCGTCCGAGCCGCGCCCCAGCGTGTGGGAAAGCCCGGGATTCAGCTCGGGGGACCCCGCTTATCAGGGAGCCGGTACCTCTTACGCCTACAAGTCGCGCCTGACCACAGGCTGCCCGGCGGGCACGCCGGCGAACTGCCGTGGCAACCTGGCTGGCGTATCTCAGGCAGCCATCGAGAATCCGGCGCAGATCTGGTTGTTCTGGGATGCCGACTCTGATTACAGCCGACACACCGACCAGTCGCGCACCGGGTACCTCGGAAGTCCGGATTGCCGATGGGCGGGCGGCACCAAGGGACAGATGGCAGCGTACGCGGACGGTCACGCGAAGCTGACGATGGGTATCCCGCGCCCTCAGTGGTACGAGAACATGGCGCTGGATGGAAACAACTACATTCCGTTCGCCGGCTGTCCGTAAACGGTAACCCCGCGCGGAGGGGGAAACCCTCCGCGCCGTTTAACGCCTCCGCAGCCGATACACATACGCCAGCAGTTCCGCCACCGCCTGATACAGCTCCGGTGGTATCTGTTGACCGATTTCCACATTGCGATACAGGCTCTGCGCCAGCGGGGGGTTCTCCACGATGGGCACGTGATGCTGTTGTGCGATCTCGCGGATGCGCAGGGCGAGCAGGTTCATTCCCTTCGCCACCACGGTGGGCGCAGCCATCTTGCTGGAGTCGTACTGCAATGCGACCGCATAGTGCGTGGGGTTGGTCACCACGACGTCTGCTTTGGGCACCGCCTGCATCATGCGACGACGAGCCATCGCCTGCTGGCGGGCGCGGATCCGGGCGCGTATTTGGGGGTCTCCTTCCGTTTGCTTCATCTCCTGCTTGAGTTCCTCTTTGGTCATGCGCAGGCTCTTCTCGTGTTCCCATCGCTGGAAGCCGTAGTCCAGTATCGCCAGCACGAGCATCGCCAGCCCCACGCGCCACGCCACTTTATACAGCAGCTGCCCCACCAGCATCAGCACTATCAGCGGGTCAATCTCGCTGGTTCGCAGGAGCATCGCCGCGTCTGCTCGCACCGCGGAGAAGGTAAGCCACCCGACAAGGAACACCTTCATCAGCATCTTGGCGCCTTCCACGAACGTCCTGCGCGACAGCAGTCGTACGAAGCCGCTCAGCGGATTGATACGCGCCCAGTTCGGAGCCAGAGGTTCTGCAGTGAACATCACCCCTACCTGCAGCAGGTTGACCGTTACCCCTACCACGATCGCCACCCCGATGATCGGCAGAAACGCCTTGCCTGCGTGAGCCAGACAGTCCCAGCTGAACGACAGCGCCAGCGCGGGCGAAAACTCGGTGCGGTGCAGGTTGCTCAGCGCAAAACGGATGGACTCCATGGCGCCCTGCAACGCCCCCTCGCTAACCGCCTTTAGAGTGAGTACGATTGCCAGAAACACCGCGACAGACGACAGCTCCACCGACCGCGCGACCTGTCCCCGTCGGCGGGCTTCCTGTCGCCTTCGCGGTGTTGCCTGTTCTGTGCGTTCCTCAGCGGGCATCTGGCTCTGTCCTCAGGTTGGTACTCCTCTCCCTTCCTTCCCCCGATGCGGGACGACGCGTTTACTTACCTTCCCTCGCAGGAAGGATGCAGGGCGTTGGGTGAACCTCTAATCCCTCAACGACTGCAGTAACCTCACCACATCCTGCGCTGCCAGTGGAAGGGTGTTCACAAAGACATTGGCAGCCAGCGGCAGGACGATTGCCAGCACGATTAACCCCATCGCAATTTTCGCTGGCGCACCCACGAAGAACACGGGCATCTGCGGTACCGCCCGCGATACAATCGCCAGCGCAGCGTCCACCACAATCAACACCGCCGTTGCCGGAGCAGCAATGCGCAGTGCCAGCGCAAAGACATGCATAATCAGGTCGGTGAGCATGGGCTGAAGACGTCCGGCGTCCAGCGTTAACGTACTGTGCGGCACCGCCTGAAACGACTCCGCCAGTGCAGCGAGCAGCCAGTGATGCGCGTTCACCTGCAGGTAGACCACCATCATCAACAGAGAGTGGAATTGCGCCATCAGCGAGGCGGGAGTGGGGCTGAACGGGTTCATCAGCTGGAAGATACCGTAGCCCATCTGCATGTCGATAAACGCACCTGCCATCTGCACCGCGCTGAAGAACAGCGATACCAGATAGCCAATCAACATGCCCACCAGCGTCTCGCCTATCAGGATGCCCACCAGCACCAGCCACTCCTCCGGCGGCATCCCGACCTTGCCCACAAGCGAGGGAGTGAGCGCGATGGCGAACGCCGTGCCGAACCCCACCTTGACGGGCATGGGCACGCTGGGACTGCCGAACACCGGGGCAGTAACCATCAATCCAGCGATGCGGAACAGCACCACAAGGAATGTCCAGAAAAACTGCGTTCCCACCCAGACGGGGTCCATGCGCTTCACTCCTGCCCGTCTATCGGGGCACCGTCGAGAAGAGCTGCACCATAAACGCCACGACGGTCGCCAGCATCCACGGACCGAAGATGACCAGCGCCACGGCGACGGCGACGATCTTGGGTACGAAGGTCAGAGTCACCTCCTGAATCTGCGTCACCGCCTGAAAGAGGCTTACCAGCACACCAGCCACCATACCAAATATCAGTACGGGCAGAGAAATCTGCAGCAGAACCCATAACGCCTGTCGTCCGATCTCCAGTACCTGTCCTTCGGTCATCTCCAGCTACCTCACTTGAACCCCGCCACCAGCGAACCGACGAGCAATGTCCAGCCGTTTGCCATGATGAACACCAGCAGTTTGAAGGGCAACGAGATGACGATAGGCGGCAGCATCATCATGCCCATGCTCATCAGCGTGCTGGCGACGAACATGTCGATAATCAGAAACGGGATGTAGATATAAAAGCCGATGATGAACGCCGTCTTCAGCTCGCTGAGCACGAAGGCTGGGATAATCGTGGTGATGGGCACATCGTCGGGAGTGCGCGGCGGCTGTTTGGGCTTGCTCAGGTTGATGAACAGCTGCAGGTCTTTCTCGTAGGTCTGCCTGAGCATAAAAGCACGCAGAGGTTTCTCGGCGTTGCCCAGCGCCTGCTGAAAACTGATGCGGTTGTTGAGGTATGGCTGGAGCGCGTTTCGATTGACCTCGTCGAATACCGGCGCCATCACGAAGAAGGTGAGGAACAGGCTCAACCCGATAAGCACCTGGTTCGGCGGGATGGTGGGCGTGCCGATTGCCGTGCGCAGGAACGCCAGCACCACCACGATGCGCGTAAAGGCGGTAGTCATGATGAGGAACGCTGGCGCCAGCGTCAGCAGGGTCATCAGGATAAGCACCTGCAGGGTCACCGCCACGTCCTTTGGTCCCTGCGCCGTGCCCACCTGCACCGACACGCGTGGTACCGCCACCGGCGTCTGCGCCCACGCATCCACCGCCAGAACGAGCACCAGCAGTGCTATCCACCAGTTCTGTCCGCGACGCCACATTGCCCGTAGTACCTCGCGGTTAACATTATCGGAAAAGCGGAGAAATCGCTTGAGGGTTTAAAAAGACAGGGGCAACCTCAGAGTAAACCGCGCGGAGCGGGTGCACCGTGCGGCATCAGGGACAACGTTTGTCCCCTCAAAATCCCTCGTCCTGCAGTATGGCTCTGATAGCGTCATCCAGTACCGGCACCTTGCTGGTAACCACGTCCCAAACGATATGATAGTCCACACCAAAGTAGCCGTGTATCAATCTGTCGCGCATTCCGGTCATGGCTCTCCACTCCACGTGCGGATACTTCTGTCTGAATTCATCGGGAATCCGCTTTGCCGCCTCGCCGATGATTTCTAGACTGCGCACAAAGGCGCGTTTCAGCGTGTCGTCGCGAAGAAACTGCTCCTGCGAGACGCCACGAGCCTACGACAACAGATACCCCGTCTCATCGAGGATGTGAAGCAGGTACTCCCTCGTCGATAGAGACATACTCCACCTCACGAAGGATAGCCGGACCGATGTAAGGGCTGAGAGACTCTGGTGTTACCAGCTCGACCGGTCTGCCGAATAACTCCTCCAGCAGCGTCGCAACCTGAAGCAGATTATCGAAGGTCTTGGAACCCGGTTCAAACTCCACCAGCAGGTCGATATCACTATCCTCGTTCTGCTGACCGCGTGCGAAAGAGCCAAATAGCCCAAGCCTTCTCACTCCCAGGTCCCTGAGGTGAGTTCGATGCTGATGAACCAAAGACAGGATGTGTTCCTTCGTCCGCACGCTCATTCTGATTGCCTGACCGGCTGCCGACAGCACGATCAGGCATAGTATAGCATAGCCCCCAGCACAACACAACGCCTGCGAGTTTGCCGGGTTTGAAGGAACCTTCCACATTCGGAGGCGCAGGGACAACGAGACAATTCAACGAGGGCAGCTGTTCCATCGCGGTCAACCGCCAGAGGCTTGTTCCCAGATAAGCCGCAAGCCTTCCAGCGTCAGCCACGGGTCTACGTGCTGGATGTGGCGTGCCTCGGCGGCGATGCGCTCCGCCAGTCCGCCCGTGGCGACCACCGCTGCTTTACAGCCCAGCTCTTTTTGGATGCGTTCGATAAGGGCGTCGATGGCGCCCGCGTAGCCGAACATGATGCCAGACTGCATCGCCTCAACGGTAGTGCGCCCGATGACATGCGACGGGGCAACCAGCTCGATGCGGGGCAGGCGAGCGGCGGTGCGGAACAATGCCTCCGCCGAGATGCCGATACCTGCCATGATACATCCGCCGAGGTACTCTCCTTTGGGGCTGATGACGTCCAGCGTAGTCGCCGTGCCCAGGTCTACCACAATCGCAGGGGCGCCGTACTTGTGGATGGCGGCAACAGCGTTCACCAGCCTGTCTGCGCCCACTTCGCGCGGCTCATGGTAGCGGATGGGAACGCCAAGCGGCAGGTCGTGCGACACAAAGATGGGTTCCACATGGAAGAAACGCCGTGCCATACCCTGCAGGGCGTCGGTCATCGGCGGCACCACGTTAGAAATGATCACGCCCCGGATGCGCTCCGCGGGGATGCTGGCGTATTGCAGGAGGTGCGTCATCAGCAAGCCGTGTTCGTCGGCGGTGCGCTCACGGTCGGTGCGGACGCGCCAGTGTTCCACCATCGCCTCCCCATCGAACACCCCCACCACAATGTTGGTGTTGCCCACATCCAGCGCTAACAGCATGGCATCATCCCTCAGGGGTGCCGCAGGCGTCCCGCACTGCTGCCTCCAGATCCTGTGAAACCTCGTCGATCAGGCGCCTGTCGGAGGCTTGCACCATGATTCGCACCACCGGCTCGGTGCCGGAGGGTCGGATGTTCACACGCGAGGGATTGCCCAGCTTCTGAAGCGCCCACGCCTCTACCTCTTTTGCCCGCTGGTAATGTTCCCAGGCGTGCTTGTCGCGAACGCGCACGTTGCGGATGACCTGCGGATACTGCTGCATCACCTTCGCCAGCTCGGAGAGCGGCTGTCCCGTGCTTTGCATGAGCGCCAGCACCTGAAGGGCGGTCAACAGCCCATCGCCTGTGGTCGTATGTTCGGCGAAGAGGATGTGCCCCGACTGCTCCCCACCCAGCACCGCGCCCACCTCGCGCATGCGCTCCGACACGTAGCGGTCGCCTACCTTCGTGCGCTCCAGACGGATTCCGTGCTGGTGCATCGCCTCCTCCAGCCCCAGATTGCTCATGATGGTCGCAACCAGCACGTTATGGCGCAGGCGCCCAGTCTGTTTCAGGTGCACCGCACACATCGCCATGATACGGTCGCCGTCGATCTCGTTGCCGAACTCATCGCTCATGATGACGCGGTCGGCGTCGCCGTCGAAGGAGAGCCCGGCGTTGGCTTGGCGCTCGCGCACGGTCTGGCGCATACTTTCCGTGTGCAGAGAGCCGCAAGCCTCGTTGATATTGATGCCGTTGGGTGAACAGTGGATCGGAATGACTTCCGCTCCCAGCTGCGAGAGAACCCTCGGGGCAATACTGTAGGCGGCGCCGTTCGCCCCATCCACCACCAGCCGCATCCCCTTCAGCGAGCAGCCGGTGCTGGCGACGAGGTGCGCCATATACTGCTCGACCAGTTCGCTGTCACGGTGTACCGAGCCGATGTTCTCGGCGCGGGCACGGGCGACCTGCTCCCAGCGGTGCACCAGCTCCTCGATGCGATCCTCGATGGCATCCGGTAGTTTGGCGCCGTCCACACTGAAGAACTTGATGCCGTTGTCCTGAAAGGGATTGTGCGAGGCGGAGATGACCACACCGGCATCCGCCTGCGAGTTTCTGGTGCAGTACGCCACCGCAGGGGTAGGCAGAACGCCCAGCAGGGTGACCTTCGCGCCGGTCGCGCACAGTCCTGCCACAAGCGCCGCTTCCAGCATATCACCTGACAAACGAGTATCACGCCCCACCAGAACGTGTGGGGCGTGATTGCCATTGCCCAGCACTGCTGCCGCCGCCATGCCCAGTTGCATCGCCAGAAGAGGGGACAGGTCGCAGTTGGCAACGCCGCGCACCCCGTCGGTTCCGAACAGCCGCGCCATCAGTTCTTTACCACCTTCACCCGGCTGGGGCGCAGGATGCGCGACTGGATCATATAGCCGCGCTCGACCTCTTCCAGCACGGTTTCGTCGGGATGGTCGGGGCTTTCCACACGCTGAACGGCTTCATGAAAGTTGGGGTCGAACGGCTTGCCGACAGCATCAATGGGCTGTACGCCCGCTTCGCGCAGCAGCGATTGCATCTGTCTGTACGTCAGTTGCACGCCCTCCAGCAGTTTCTCGAAGGAGTGCGTCTCCTCCGCCGCCTGCAGGGCGCGCTCGAAGTTATCCATCACGCGCAACAGACCGCGCAGAAACTCTTCCAGAGCGATACGGCGGATCTCCTCCATCTCCTGCCGGGTGCGGCGTCGGAAGTTGTCGAAGTCCGCCATAGTGCGCAGCAGACTATCGTGTTTTTCAGCCAGCTGTTGCTTCAACTGGGCGTTCTCTGCCTCAAGTGCCTGCAAGCGCGCCCCCAGCTCCGCCACATCGGCTGCCATTGGCTCGCCCGTAGGTTCCGAGGGCGTCTCTTCAGGGCGCGCTTCGGGTTCTTCCTCATGATGATGTCGCTTACGTTTCATTCCATCTCTCTCCATAGGTCACCGTCTGAACGAACGTGGTCAGCTCACGCTGAGCTGTGTGAGCACGCGCGACAGCGCCTGCGCCATATACTCCACCGCCGACATGGCGACCTCGTAGTGCATGCGTGTCGGACCCAGAACCGACACGGTGCCCGCGATGCGGTCGCCAATGCGATAAGACGACGCCACAAAGCTCAGTTCACGCATTTCGGGCAGAGGGTTCTCCTCACCAATAATCACCTGCACCGTCCCCGATGCCGCCACCCTCTGCAACAGCCGCATGAGTACCTGCGGATGCTCTAACACAGAGATCACCGAGTACAGCCTCTCCACCTGCCGGAACTCCGGTTGTCCGATGATGTGCTGTATCCCTTCCAGAAAGACCTCCTGCTGGCTGAGCGACTCGATGCAGTCCTCCACAGCCTGCAGGACGAGGTTCCACACCGTCTCCGCAACCGGCGAGTCGACAGGCACGGCGGGCTTGTCCACGCTCAGCAGCTCACGCAGGGAGCGACCCGCGTAATGCTCCCGAAGTATTCTATCCATGACTGCCATCTGCGGTTCCGTTAACCGATCGAGCAGTGCGATGAGGCGATGCTCCACCTGACCACTGCTGGCAACCACTACCAGCAATACCTTGTCCGGTGCAGGCTGAGAGAGCAAGATGTGATGGATCGACACCATGTCGGTCTCGGGCGCAGTGGCTACGGAAGCGTATCGTGTCGACTCGGCGAGCAGTCGGCAGGTAGTCTCCAGAAGGCGCTCCAGTTCGCCCGCTTCCGGGTTGGCAGGCGAGAACAGACTGACTTGCTGGGGAGGCAGCAGCGAGTCTGCCCGAACGGGTTTCACCAGATGGTCCACATAGTAGCGGTAGCCCAGGTCGGAAGGGACACGCCCAGCCGAGACGTGCGGCTGACGCAGGTATCCCATCTCCGCCATTTCCGCCATCTCGTTGCGAACGGTAGCCGAGCTGACGCGCAGGTGGTAACGTTCCACCACCGTCTCCGAGCCGACCGGCTCGGCGGTCGCCACATAGTCCTGAACTACCGCCTGCAGGATGAAAGCTTTGCGTGCATCTAAGGTGCGCATCTCCGTTCGCTCCCCAGTATCTGAATATAGCCTTACAAAGGGTATTTTGTCAAGTTTGCCACTGGGCGTTCAGGGTATTCCCTAAACAGCCTGCATGACCCGAGAGGAAAGGGGAGTGTGCGCCTCTCCTCGCGTCGGGGAGAGGTTGGGCTACTGGTTGAGGAAGTGCAGAGAGGGGCGATTCGGGACAAGGGCGCCCCTCTTCCGCCATGGCGGAAGAGGGGCACAAGGCATTGGGGAACTATTCGTTGACCGTGATCTTCGTGGTGGCAACGAAAGGCTTCTTCAGCCCGAACACATCGGTGACGGTGAGAGTCACCGTGTAGACGCCCGGCTTGCGGTAGCGCGTGGTCGCCACCTGACCCACCGCATCTTCCTGAATACCGTCACTGGCGTCGAAGTCCCACGAGTACTTCAGCGGAGTGATGCCTGCGCTGGCTCGTGCTTCCAGTCGCACCAGGTCGTTGGCGGCAACGATCTGCTCCTCGCCCGCATCGCCGGTAATCGGGGTGGGGTCGGTCGCCACACGAATCTCGCCCACATAGAAAACGCCGTATGCATCCCCGAACACACGAATCTCGCGAATGCGTGCGTCAGCAGGCAGACCCTTGAACGCGCCCAGCGCAATACCGATGGGGAACCAGCCTTCCTGATCGGTCAGCGGCGGGTCGAAAGGAGCCACTGCCTCGTACTGCTTGCCACCATCGGTGACCACAACCACCCGCATCTGCTTCATGACGCGCGTGGTGGTGGTCGGCGCCACGTAGCCGCCCCGATAGCCGTAGCCGTAACCGCCGTAGCCAGGCATGCCGGGAATACCACCAGTCACGCCTCCGGTGCGTCGTCCGGCACCTGTGCCTGGCGCGCCGGGCACGCCGCCGACCCCAGGAGCACCCATGCCAGGAACTCCAGGTGGAGGACCCGTCATGCCACCCAGCATTCCACCAGCTCGTCCTGCGCCTGCAGCGCCGCCCACTCTACCCGTGCCGGTGCGCGGTCCAGCCAGACCTCCCATCGTGGGACCGCCCATGCGGGGCGCACCGGGCATGCCTGGCACGCCGGGCATCCCGGGCACGCCGGGCATTCCGTAACCTCTGCCATACCCCCCTGAGTACAGACTGCCGGTGCCACCCGGCAGGCGCACCTGAAAAACCAGGTAGGCAGCTGGGTTACCGGCAAAGTTGCCCACACTGACCGGTTGTTGCAGGGCGATACGTCCACCCTGATAGAAGCTCTGGGTGACGACCTGCAGGGACGTGCTGCCGATATATACTGCCTCACCGGTCTCGCGCACTTCGCCGCTGCCCCATCCGCTGAGCACCAGTCCGGCATCGGCTGGGCGGTCGCCTTTGAAGATGACCAGCTCCTGCTGGGCAGATGCGGCAATACAACCTGCGACCAATGCCGTCGCCAGCATCACCGGGATACTCTTACGCAACCCTCTCGCTGTTTGCACTTCGGTTCACCTCGTTTCCGTTGAGTGCTGTTACTCGGGTAGCAACCCCGTTTCCAAGCGCAGCGCCACGCCCTCGCCATCAGGAAACGCCTGAAAGCGCTCGATCTGGCGGGCGTGCCCCGTGTCTGCATCGATCTGCACCGAAACACCGCACACGACGGGACGCCCGCGAGCCGGCTCGAACCGCTGCGGCAACTGCGACCGAAACCGGTCGATCACCTGCTCTGCCTGCATCCCGATCACCGAATCGAGCGGACCACACATGCCCACATCGGTGATGTATGCGGTACCGGCGGGCAGAATCCGTGCGTCCGCCGTCTGCACATGCGTATGTGTGCCGACAACCGCACTGCATCGCCCGTCCACATACCAGCCAAACGCCTGCGCCTCCGAAGTGGCTTCGGCGTGAAAGTCCACCAGAACCAGTGGAGTGCCCGGTCGGGCTTCTTCCAGTATAGCATCTATCGCGCGGAAGGGGCAATCCACCAGATCCATGAACACCCTGCCCGACAGATTCACCACGGCAATCCGGTGCGCTCTGACCGGATAGAACGCCCACCCGCGCCCAGGCGCGCCCGGCGGATAGTTGGCGGGGCGCAGGATACGCGCCTCCGAGTCCAGATAAGTATAGACCTTTTTCTCCTTCCAGGCGTGGTTGCCCGTTGTCAGCACATCGATTCCGCCGTCCAGCAACTGCGCCGCGATTTCGGGGGTGACGCCGATGCCTCCAGCAGCGTTTTCCCCGTTGGCGATAACGATGTCGGGCGCGAACTTTTTGCGCAGGAACGACAGGCAGTTCTGCACCGCCTGCCGCCCCGGTTTGCCCACGATATCGCCCAGAAACAGAACCCGAACGACCTCACTCATCGAGCGTACTCCACGGCACGCGTCTCGCGAATGACAGTCACCTTAATCTGCCCCGGATACTCCATCTCCTGCTCGATCTTGTTCGCGATTTCGCGCGCCAGCTGCATCGCCGCGAGGTCGTCGATCTGCTCGGGCTTCACGATGAGCCGTACCTCGCGCCCCGCCTGAACGGCAAACGCCTTCTCCACACCCGGGAAGGAGTCGGCGATCTTCTCCAGGTTCTGCACGCGCTTGACGTAGTTTTCCAGCATCTCGCGGCGTGCGCCGGGTCGTGCTGCCGACAATGCGTCGCCAATAGCCACCAGCAACGCCTCGATGCTTGCGGGTTCCACGTCGTAATGGTGTGCTCCCGCTGCGTTGACCACCTCCTCTGGCTCCCCATAGCGACGCAGAATCTCCATGGTCAACAGCGCGTGAGGACCTTCCTGTTCGTGGTCCGCCACCTTGCCGATATCGTGCAGCAATCCCGCACGCTTTGCCAGCGCCACATTCACGCCCAGCTCGCTGGCGAGCACCCCGCACAGGTGGGCAACTTCCACGCTGTGCGCCAGCGCGTTTTGCCCGTAGCTGGTGCGATAGCGCATCTTTCCCAGCATTTTGACGAGCTCAGGTGCCAATCCGGTTACACCGGTCTCCAGCACCGCCCGCTCGCCGGCCTCCCAGATACGCCGGTCCACCTCCTCGCGCGCCTTGTCCACCACCTCTTCGATACGCGCGGGATGGATGCGCCCATCAGCGATGAGGTTCGTCAGCGCGATACGGGCGACTTCGCGGCGAATCGGGTCGAAGCAGGACAGCACCACCGCTTCCGGCGTGTCGTCGATAATGAGGTCCACACCGGTAGCGATTTCGAAGGCACGGATGTTGCGCCCTTCGCGTCCGATGATACGCCCTTTCATTTCATCGCTAGGCAGGGGTACCACCGAAACGGTGGTCTCGGTGACCTGGTCTACCGCGCATCGCTGCATCGCGTCGACCAGAATCTCGCGGGCGCGCCGTTCCCCTTCGCGGCGGGCTTCCTCTTCGATCTCCCTTACCAGATGCGCGCCTTCCTGCCGCGCGGTCTCCTCGATATTGCGCAGGAATATCTGCCTTGCCTCTTCCGGCGTCAAGCCGGAGATTCGTTGCAGCTCCTGTCTCTGCTGTTCCACCAGCGCTTCGGCTTCTCGCCGCAAGGCGTCGATCTCTGCCTCTTTGCCAGCCAGTTGCCGTTCCTTGCGTTCTACCCCTTCCAGACGCCGGTCAAGGGTCTCTTCCTTATGAGCCAGCCTTCGCTCAAGCCTCTGGATCTCCGCGCGTTTTTCGCGGTTCTCCCGTTCCGCCTCGGCGCGGATGCGATAGGCTTCCTCTCTCGCCTCCAGCGCAGCTTGTTTCTTGAGTGCGTCTATCTGCTTGAGTGTCTCTTCACGCTCCTGCTGCAATTGAGCGGTACGCGCTTTGAGTTCGTTTTCCTTCGGTAGTATCAGCGTTCGCCATAGGATAAATGTGGCGGCTGCTGCCACCACCAGTCCAGTTGCTGTGCCGATGAACAGATCCATAACCTTCTCTCACCTCCAGACTCGCGGACGAGCCCAGAGGACGAGCGAAGGGCTTCGGAAAAGGTCACCTTGATACCGTTTCGTACTCGTTAATTACTCGACTGCGCCCGCGATTTCCTCTACCGGCTCAGCCGCTGCTATGGTCGTAGCGCCACCGCAGCGGATTCGTGCCTCGATCTCCTCTGCCAGCTCGGGGTGCTCCTCGAGGAAGTTGCGGGCGTTTTCACGCCCCTGCCCCAGGCGGATGTCGCCATAGGTGAACCAGGTGCCCGACTTGGTGATGAACCCACTCTCCACACCCAGGTCCAGAATGCCTCCCGTGCGCGAGATGCCCTTGCCGAAGATGATGTCAAACTCCGCCTGCTTGAAGGGAGGCGCGACCTTGTTTTTCACCACCTTCACTCGTGTGCGTGCGCCGATGACCTCCGTGCCCTGCTTGATGGTGTCCACCCGCCGCACCTCCAAACGCACGCTCGCCCAGAACTTGAGAGCGCGTCCACCCGGGGTGGTCTCGGGGTTGCCGTAAGCAATGCCGATCTTCTCGCGCAGCTGGTTGATGAATATCGCTGCGGTGCCCGTCTTGGACACCGAGCCGCCGATCTTGCGCAGCGCCTGGCTCATCAGTCTCGCCTGCATGCCCACATGCGCATCGCCCATTTCACCCTCGACCTCGGCACGAGGCACCAGCGCCGCCACCGAGTCCAGCACCACTACATCGATGGCTCCTGTGCGAATGAGCGCATCCATAATCTCCAGCGCTTCTTCGCCCGTGCCCGGCTGAGAAACATACAGCTGGTCGACCTGCACGCCGATGGCGCGGGCGTACTCGGGGTCGAGAGCGTGCTCCGCGTCCACAAAGGCGCAGATACCTCCGCCCTTCTGTGCCTCGGCGATAATCTGCAGGGCGAGGGTGGTCTTACCCGATGATTCCGTACCGTAGATTTCGGTGATTCGTCCACGCGGCACCCCACCCACGCCGATTGCCATATCCAGCGCAATCGAGCCGGTGGGAATGGCTTCCACCTGCATCTTGGCGGCATCGCCCAACCGCATCACCGAGCCCTTGCCAAACTGCTTCTCTATCTGTGTCAGCGCCTGCTCGAGAACCTTTTGCTTCTGTACGCTTTCCACGCGCATTCGCTCCTTTAGCAGAATATTGTATACCCAAAAGATTATAGCCTACCGTGTCTGGTATGTAAAGCTGCGGTTCTTTGTTTTCGACAAACATGGAGTTTTCCCTGCAGAAGGGCAGGACAAGAGGCGAAAAGGGGATTGCTTCCCCTCCTGAAGCAATCCCCCGGCTTCGAAGCAGACTACTCGCCCTGCGGTTGGGTTGCGGCGGCGGGGGCGCCGCCTGCAGGCGCCGAAGCGCCCGGACTGGTTGCCGCAGCACCCGCAGGAGCCTTCTCAGCAACCTCCGCTTTCTGCTTCTGGCATCCAGACAGCACCACGGCTCCCAGGGCAACCACCAGCAGGATCAGGTTAGACCATCTCTTCATCTTCATGCCTCACATCACTCGATAGTTGGGCGGTGCCACCAGGCTGGGCAACAGCCGGTAGTGGAACAGAAGTCGGGCACCCAGAGGCTGGTGGGGATACCATTGGCATCCACCGCTGCCCACGGCGAGCTGTCGCTGGGGTTGCGCACCCACTTCACGTGACCATCGGCGTAGGCGTAGTTGCTGCCTTCCGCGTGCACACGGTGCGTCGCCTCAAATACGGTGGTCCACCAGATCTGGGTAGTACACTCGTTGCCCGTCTCACTGTAGCGGTAGAGCGCCCCGCTGGGCGGAGGGAATCCTGCCTTGGTATGGGGCAGAGGACTGACTGTCGCAAAGCCGAATATGGTCTGCTTACCCAGTCCCTCCCAGAAGGTGATGAGTTTGGCGGGCGACGGGGTGCCTGCGATGGGCCACGCCTGCAGGTAGCCGTTCAGGGTGAAGGCTGCCGTGAAGCGCATGGGGTTCGTTGCCGGGTCGATGTTGAAGATGTTGCGCTCCTGAGCGGAGGGACAGGTGTACACCTGCCAATTCTTGATGTACGGCACGATCGAGTTGGACCAGAACCCCTGTCGTCTGGCATAGCCCACCGGGCTGGAAGCCGTGCGATCCCACGGCGTGGTGAAAAACGCACGCACGTTATCAGGTGCGGTGAGAGGGAATGTCTCGTCGTAGTCCTGCGTGTACATGAGCAGTGCTGTGTTCATGTTCTTCACGTTGGACAGACAGCTGCTCTG
>CAKZNX010000172.1 GCA_937132045.1 uncultured bacterium | reverse complement strand
TTGCGAGGAGCGAAGCGACGAAGCAATCCCCTTCGCCTGCCCGTCACCCCGTTTCATTGCGAGGAGCGAAGCGACGAAGCAATCTCCCCCGCTTCTCACCAACCTGAGGGGGATTGCTTCGCCTGCTGGCGCAGGCTCGCAATGACACCTCGCCAGCCGTGTCATTGCGAGGAGCGAAGCGACGAAGCAATCTCCTTCACCCCTTACCAAACGCAGGAAAGCCGAACAGCCTTAACACCTCTTGACAACATCTCGTACCAGGATATATCATTATAGCGAATGGCTATACTACACTAGGTGAGGATGTAACATGATTCGCTTTTTGGACAGCGGGGTGCAAACCGAATACGCGGTGCGAGCGCTTGCTTGTCTCGCGAAGCGTGGCGAGGGAGCCATTGTGACGGTCAAAGAGCTGGCGCAGGAAGCCGATGTATCCGTGAACTTCCTGTACACCATCTTCAAAGACCTCGAGCAGCACGGGCTGGTGTATGCACATCGTGGGCGCGAGCGCGGATTCTCTCTCACACGCCCGCCAAGCCAGATCAGCTATCTGGATATCCTCAACGCCTGCGAAGGGCAGATCGAGAAGAAGCAGTGTCTGCTCGATCATCGGGTGATGTGCGAAGGCTCGCACCCGTGCGCGGCGCATGAGGCATGGAATTCGCTACGGGAGATGGCAGAACGCCAGCTGGCGAAGGTCACGCTCGACCAGATTCTCGCACAGAACCCGCCCTGGGAGCAGCTGAAGGCTAAGTAACAGGCGCCACCAGCACGCGCACGCCCAGTTCCTCGAAGGCTCGCACGAGGTCGGGCGACGCGCCATCGTCCACAATCAGTACGTGGGCAGTGGAAGCAGGCGCAACCTGAGTGAAGGCGACCTGCCCCAGCTTGGCGTGGTCGGCCACCACGACGACCTGCCGGGCATGTTGTATCATCTTGCGCTTCACCGCTGCCGCCTCGAAATCCACGCTGGTATAGCCCGCGTGTGCGTCCACGCCGTTAAATGACAGGAAGGCGTGATCCACGTACAGCACCTCCAGCGCGTGCGACACCAGCTCGCCCAGCAGAGCGCGCCGCGCCGGATGCACACTGCCGCCCAGCAGGACGATCTCCATGTCTTTGCGCTCCATCAGTTCGAGCGCGATCGACAGAGAGTTGGTGACCACCTTCAGACCACGGCGTTGCTTGAGCTGCAGGGCGATTTCGAAGGTGGTGGTACCCGCATCCAGCAGCACCGTCTCTTCATCCTGCACCAGCGTTGCTGCCAGGCGCGCGATTGCCCGCTTTTCCGCCAGATTCCTCATCTCGCGGATGGTATAAGGAGGCTCATACAGAGTGCTCTCCACAGGAAGCGCGCCGCCATGCGTGCGCCTCAGCAGTCCATGCTTCTCCAGTACGGTGAGGTCTGCCCGGATGGTAGGCGCGGACACCCCAAACCGCGCGCTCAAATCATCCACCGTCACCTTACCCGCACGGCGCAGGATGTCCAGTATCTGCTGTCGGCGTTCTTCGGCAAACACTTTCGTTTGTTTGCGGTCAGCGTGTTGATTGTTTTCCTTTGTTGTTGTATTATAGCAACTGTGGGCGTGAGACGCAATAGTGCAGGAGGCTGAGAGGTAAAATGGCTGTAACCGCGAAAGCGAACCGGGGAGCAGACCCCATTCATTCCGAACCAAGAGAGAAACTGCTGGACTATCTGCGCACAATGTACGAAATCCGCTTCTTTGAGGAGAAGGTGTACGAGCTGGTGCGCAGTCGGCAGATCAAGGGCGCGTCGCACCTGTATGCCGGTCAGGAGGCTGTCGCCGTGGGGGCAGTGGCTTCCATCTCCCGCGACGACATGATCACCAGCACGCACCGGGGACACGGACACTGCGGCGCCATCGGCAACCTTTGGTGCGACAGCGATGAAGACCGCCAGACGCATTGGAACAAGATGCTGGCGGAGTTGATGGGACGAGAGACGGGCTACTGTCGTGGGCGCGGCGGCTCGATGCATATCGCGGACGTGGAAAAGGGCAACCTCGGCGCGACGGGCATCGTCGGCGGCAACATCCCGATTGCTGTGGGAGCCGCGCTCGCGGAGAGCTTCAAGCAGTCTGGCGCGGTGGTACTCTGCTTTTTCGGTGACGGCGCGGTGAACACCGGCTCGTTCCACGAGTCGCTGAACCTCGCCGCGGTAACACACGACGGCTTGCCGGTGGTGTTCATCTGCGAAAACAACCTGTATGCGATGTCCATGCCGTGGCACGACCGGAGCGTGCCCGAGGCGCCTTATGCCTCACGGTTGGCTGACGTGTCGAAGCGGGCGGAGGCTTACGGTATCCTGGGGCTGCAGTGCAACGGCATGGACGTGCTGGATGTGAAGCAGAAGGTCTCGCAGGCGGTGCAGATGTGCCGTGAGGGCAAAGGTCCGGTGCTGGTGGAGGCGCGCACGTACCGCTATTTCGGTCACTCTCTTTCCGACCAGCAGCGATACCGCACGAAGGACGAGCTGGAGGAGTATCGCCAGCGCGACCCGATTCTTCTGCTTCGACATCGCCTTCAGGAGGCGGGCGTCGCCACCGAACAGGAGATGGACGCGGTCATGGAGCAGGCGCGTCAGACGATCGACGAAGCCGAGCGGTTTGCCAAAGCCAGTCCCCTGCCTCCTGCTGTGGAGCTGTTCGAGGGACTGTACGTGCCCAAGGACCCGATTGAATTTGCCCGCGAGCGTGAAGCCGAAGAGGCATTGCGCGCCCGTATCCGCCCCATCGAGGACGAAATCCGCCGTCTGGCTCGCGAACAGGCGGGCGTACCGGGCGGCGCCATCATGCCGAAGCTGAAGAAGGAAGACCTGCAGAGGCTGGAAGAAAAATACGGCATTCCCATCAAATACTACAACGAAGCGCTGGCGCAGGCTCACGCCGAGGAGATGCGTCGCGACTGGCGCGTGTTCGTGATGGGCGAGGACGTCGGGCTGTATGGAGGCGCATACGCCGCCACTCGTGGACTATGGGATGAGTTCGGCGGCAGGCGAGTCATCGACACTCCCATCTCCGAGCTCGCCATCGCAGGTGCCGGAGCGGGTGCCGCCATGCGCGGGATGCGTCCCATTGTGGAGTTCCAGTATGTGGACTTCACCACGCTGGGTTCGGACCAGATTCTGCACAATGCCGCATACAACCGCTACATGTTCGGCGGGAAAACGAAGGTGCCCGTGGTCTACCGGTCTCAGGGCGGTGTGGGTCGCTGTATCGCCGCGCACCACAGCGAAAGCATGGAGGCGTGGTGGCTGTATGTGCCGGGCATCTACCTGGTAATGCCCTCAACTCCCTACGACGCGAAGGGACTGCTTAAAGCAGCGGTTCGCGACGATAACCCCATCATGTTCCTCGAGCACAAGCTGCTCTATTCGGGCGCCATGGGACCCGTGCCCGACGACGATTACGTGATTCCGCTGGGCGTTGCCGACATCAAAAAACCCGGCGAGGACGTGACCATCGTGGCGTACTCGCGCATGGTGCACGTCGCGCTGGATGCGGCATGGGAACTGGAGGAGACTGACGGCATTCGCTGCGAGGTGGTTGACCCGCGCACTCTCCATCCGCTCGACATTGCCACCATCGCGAACTCCGTGCGCAAGACGGGAAGTGTCATCCTCATGTCCGAAGGCTGGACGAAAGGCGGCGTGGCGAGCGAGTTCCTGCGCCAGATTCTGGAGTATCGCTTCGAGAACGGCTACAGCGGCTGGGACTACCTGGACATGCAACCGATTATCCTTGCCGCGAAGGACGTGCCCGTGCCGATGAGCGAGTCGCTGGAAGATGCCTCCATACCCACTCGCGAGGATGTGATAGCAGCCGTGCACGCGCTGTGCCAGTAAGCCAAACCCCTCTCCCTGCCTCTCCACGTGTCGGGGAGAGGCGTATTCCCCCTTCCCGCGTCGGGAAGGGGGACAGGGGAGTTGGGTA
Source organism: uncultured bacterium (assembly GCA_937132045.1). GTDB lineage: Bacteria > Armatimonadota > HRBIN16 > HRBIN16 > HRBIN16 > HRBIN16. The sequence goes on along the minus strand of CAKZNX010000172.1, from coordinate 5,474 downwards.
TTAGCACGCAGTTAGTTCTGCGCACGCCTCACACTCCAGCATGAATCTCTTTGCAGAGCGCCCTTTGAGGTATACTACGACGGGATGCCTATCCTTATAGTGCCATGAGCAACCTTTTACGCATCGCAAAGGAACGGGTGCTTTTTTTTGACGGGGCGATGGGCACGCAAATCCAGTCTCTGCATCTGAATGTCGATGACTTCGAGGGACTGGAGGGCTGTAACGAAGTGCTCAATGCCACCCGTCCCCATCTCATCGCGCAGATCCACGCCCGATACTTCGAGGCAGGGGCGGACATCGTGGAGACGAACACCTTCGGTGCGAACGCGATGAATCTGGGCGAGTACGGTATCGCCCAGCGGGTATATGAGCTGAGCGTGAAGGGAGCGCATATCGCGCGCGACGTGGCAGAGTCGTACAGCACGCCGGACCGACCGCGCTTTGTCGCCGGTTCCATCGGTCCTGGCACCAAACTGCCCAGCCTCGAGCAGATCGGCTACCATGAGCTGGAAGCCACTTTCACCGAACAGGCGCTCGGACTGATCGAGGGTGGAGTACACCTTCTGCTCATCGAAACCGTGCAGGACCTCCTTCAGGCGAAGGCGGCGATTAACGGTTGCCGGAACGCCATACGGGCTACCGGGCGATCGGTTCCGCTGTTTGTGCAGGTGACAATGGAGACCACCGGCACCATGCTGCTGGGCAGTGAGATCGGCGCCGCGCTCACCACCCTGCTCGCCTACCCTGACGTAATGGCAGTCGGTCTCAACTGCGCCACTGGTCCGGAGCTGATGGTGGAACACGTGCGGTACCTGCACCACTACTCCCCGCGCCTGATCAGCATCCAGCCCAACGCCGGATTGCCCGAACTGCGTGACGGCAAGCCCTTCTATCCCCTCACTCCGGAGGAGCTCGCCCAATACCATCTGCGGTTCGTGGACGAGCTTGGCGTCAACTTCGTTGGGGGATGCTGTGGCACCACCCCAGAGCACATCCGTCAGGTGGTGAATGCCATCGGTCTCCGACCACCTGCCAGCCGCACACCCGGGTACACTCCCTCCTGCGCCAGCATCTACCAGTCGGTGCCATACGAACAGGAGAACAGCTTCCTCATTGTGGGGGAACGGCTGAACGCCAACGGTTCGAAGCAGTTTCGTGAGCTCCTGCTGGCAGAGAGCTGGGACGACATGGTGCAGATGGCTCGCGACCAAACAGCGGAAGGCGCCAATGTGCTGGACGTCTGTGTGGACTACGTCGGTCGCGACGGCGTGCGCGATATGACGGAGGTGGTACGGAGGCTGGCGACACAGAGCACCCTTCCGCTGATGATCGACTCCACCGAACCGCCGGTGATCGAAGCGGCGCTGAAGCGACTGGGTGGCAAATGCATCGTCAACTCGGTGAACTTCGAGGATGGCGGCAAGCGTCTGCATCAGGTGCTGCCCATGTGCCGGAAGTACGGCGCGGCGGTTGTCGCGCTGGCTATCGACGAGGAAGGTCAGGCACGCACCACCGAGTGGAAACTGCGCGTTGCCAGGCGGCTGGTGCACACCATCACCGAAGAGTACGGCATCGCCCCGGAAGACATCTTTTTCGACGCGCTCACCTTCCCGCTTGGCTCCGGCGCGGAGGAGTTACGACGCGATGGCATCGCCACCATCGATGCTATCCGGCAGTTCAAGGCGGAGTTCCCGCAATGTCACACCGTTCTGGGCGTCAGCAACGTCTCGTTTGGCTTGAAGCCGGCTGCACGGCATGTGCTCAATTCGGTGTTCCTGCACTACTGTCTGGAGGCGGGTCTGGACGCGGCGATCGTGCATCCCTCGCGTATCCTGCCCCTGCATCGCATCCCCGAGGAACAACGCGAGGTCGCCCGGCAGCTGATCTTTGACGAGCGGCGCGAGGGCTACGACCCGCTGGTGGAGTTCATGCGCCTGTTTGAAAAGGCAGGTGCTACCGTCAGGCGTGAAGGCGACCTGCAGTCGCTACCCGTGGAGGAGCGCCTGAAGCGCGCCATCGTGGAGGGCAGACGCAGGGGTCTGGAGGTAGACCTCGATGAGGCACTGAAAACCCACCACCCGCTGGACATCATCAACAACATTCTGCTGGAAGGCATGAAGGTGGTGGGCGACCTGTTTGCTACGGGTGAGATGCAACTGCCCTTCGTCCTGCAGAGCGCAGAGGTGATGAAGGCGGCGGTGAACTACCTGACGCCGTTTATGGAGCGAACCGAAGAGGTGCAGAAAGGCACCATCGTGCTGGCGACGGTAGCGGGTGATGTGCATGACATCGGCAAAAATCTGGTGGACATCATCCTCTCCAACAACGGCTATCGCGTGATCAATCTGGGCACGAAAGTGCCCATCGACCGGATGCTGGAAGCGGCGGACGAGTATAGGGCGGACGCCATCGGCATGAGCGGATTGCTCGTGAAGTCCACCATCGTCATGCGCGAAAACCTCGAGGAGATGAACCGCCGCGAGAAGTGGCACTTTCCTGTCCTGCTCGGCGGAGCTGCCCTCACCCGGCGTTATGTGGAAGAGGACCTGCGGCGCATCTATCGCGGACGGGTGTTCTACGGACAGGACGCCTTCGAGGGGCTGGTGATTATGGAGCATCTGTGCTGCCCCGACAAGCCACTGCAAGGCTCACTGGTCAAGGCAAGCCTGACACGCCCCAAACTGCCCGAGCCAGGTGAGCTGGAAACAGCCTCATCGCCGAGCAGTGGAGGCTCCCGTCGCAGTGTGGTGCGAACCGACGTGCCCATCCCCACTCCGCCTTTCATCGGCTCGCGCGTGGTGGAGGACATCCCGCTGGATGAGGTGTTTCGCTTTATCAATGAGGTGGCGCTGTTTCGTGGGCAGTGGCAGTTTCGGCGTGGAAAGATGAGCAACGACGATTTCAATCAATTCCTCAACGAACATGTGCGCCCCATCTTTGAGCGCTGGAAACGGCGAGCGAAAGAGGAGGCATTGCTGCAGCCGAAGGTGGTGTACGGCTACTTCTGGGCAAATTCGGACGGCGATGACCTCATCATCTATCGCGAGGATGGCGAGTCAGAGTGGCTGCGGTTCACCTTCCCCCGCCAGCCCTCGCCGCCCTTCAAATGCATCTCGGACTTCTTCCGCCCGATGGGAAGCGGCGAGCGCGATGTGGCGGCTTTCCATCTGGTCACCGTCGGACCGCGCGTCAGCGAAGTAGAGCAGGAGCTGTTTTCCAAACACGAGTATCAGGACTACCTGTACCTGCATGGGCTGGGCGTGGAGACCGCGGAGGCACTGGCGGAGTACTGGCATAAACGCATCCGCGAGGAGCTGGGCATCGCTCACGAGGACGCCAGCGAGATTCGATTGCTCTTTTCGCTGAAGTATCGCGGATGCCGCTACTCGTTCGGCTATCCCGCCTGCCCGAACCTGGAGGACCAGGCGAAGCTGCTCGAACTGCTGCATCCGGAACGCATCGGTGTCACCCTCACCGAGGAGTTTCAGCTGGTTCCCGAACAGAGCACCTCCGCGATCATCGTGCATCATCCGGAGGCGAAGTACTTCAATATCCGTTGAAGGAAGGCGAACACCTGCCTGCGAAACCAGTGCTCGACGGCGCTGCGAGAGCGCGCCCAACACCGTCAAGAGGTGACGACTCGCGATGGCAATACTGGCTGGTCCCTATCAACGCATCTCGCGCGGCGAGGCTGCAGGCTCGTACCAGGCGTTTCCCGATGCGAGCAGGCTCCGCAACGGCGACATCCTCTGCGTGTTTTATGGCGGTTATGGGCACGTCTCCCTGCCGAACCGCGACTACCCGCGCGGAGGGCGCATCTGCATGGTGCGATCGTCCGATGAGGGACGCACGTGGACCCAACCGGAGATACTGTACGACAGCCCCGATGACGACCGCGACCCGCACATCGCTCTACTTCACGACGGCACACTGGTCTGCACTTTTTTCACCTATCGCTCGACACCGGCTGGGGTGGAATACGACACCAAAATCGTCTTCTCGCACGACGGTGGACAAAGCTGGAGTAAACGCGCCACGACGATAGCGAGGAACTACGCCGTCTCTGCACCTGTCAGGGAGATTGCTCCCGGGCGGTGGCTGCTGGGCGTGTACACTGAGGGTGCCGAAGGTAACTTCGCGGCGATAGTTACTTCAACGGACGGCGGACTGCACTGGCGCAAGCCCATTCCCATCAGCAGGAACTGCCCTACCCTGCCCGACGGCTCCGAGACGGACATCATCCGGCTTAAGGACGGCGCACTGCTGGCGGTCATCCGCAGCGACAAAGTGAACATGCACTATTGCCTGAGCCGTGACGAGGGACAAACCTGGACAGAACCGAAGGATATCGGCTTCCAGGGACATGCTCCACACCTCACCCGCCTGAGCACAGGCGAAATCCTGCTCACGCACCGGTTGCCGCACACCGCTCTGCACGTCACCCGCGACGAGGGTAGAACGTGGGCAGGTCCACACGTGCTGGATGAGGTGATCGGCGCGTACCCGGCGACGGTGGAGCTCACTGATGGGTCTGTGCTGGCAATCTATTACGAGGAAGGCGACGGGAGTGCGGTACGCGCCCTGCGCTTCCGCCTGCGACGCGATGGCATCGAGAAGCTGTCCTGGTGAGGTGTGGACATGGTGCGAGCAAACAGTGAATGGAGGGTGGATGCGAACTGGGAGCTCTTTGTGGATGGGGCGGTGATCGACGCCCTGAAGGACAATGCATCGCTCCGCCTGCACCACCCGGTGCCGCAGGAGGTCGTGCTGGAGTGCGATCGCCCGTGGGAGGGCAATACCTCTGGTTACTTCACCGTCTTGAAAGACAAAGACCGTTTCCGAATGTACTACCGCGGGTCGGACTGGGACGTGGCGACCAAGCGCGAAACGCATCCACAGGTGACCTGTGTGGCGGAGAGCAGCGACGGCATCCGCTGGGAGAGACCGAACACGGGACTGTTCACCTTCCGCAGGTCACGGCGGAATAACATCGTGTGGATAGGACCGGAGAGCCATAACTTCGCGCCGCTCGTGGATACCAATCCGCAGTGTGACCCCCGCGCGCACTACAAGGCACTTGGCAGTGTGCCCGGCGCCTCCGAGTGGGGTGCTCTGGGCGCGCTGGTTTCGCCCGACGGTATCCGCTGGCAGAAGTTGAGCGAAGCGCCGATTATCACGGAAGGTCACTTCGACTCGCTCAATACAGCGTTCTGGGACGAGCCGCGGCAGAGATACCTGGAATACCATCGCGTATGGCACGAGGGCACGCGGGACATCCTGATGTGCGAATCTCCCGACTTTGTGCGCTGGAGCAAACCGCGCCTGATCGAGTGGGGCGATGCCCCGCGCGAGCACCTGTACACGAACGCCATCTGCCCCTATTTCCGCAATCCCCGCATCCTGATTGGCTTCCCGATGCGCTTCGTGGACGGTCGCCAGAAGGTCGCCGAGGACCCCTACCCCGCGGCGTGCGA